>JALUYG010000392.1 GCA_027013105.1 Mariprofundus sp. | reverse complement strand
CGAAGCCTGAACTGCCGAAATCGGAGCGGCAGGCGAAAAAAATCATGCGGGCGCGCTGCCTGTTTCATGTTAAAGTTCGGCAATGCAAGCAATCATGAACACTTACGCCCGCTTTCCGCTTACCCTTGTGCGGGGTGATGGCGCGCGCGTCTGGGATGACGACGGGCGAAGCTATCTCGACTTTATTTCCGGCATTGCGGTCAACACGCTCGGCCATGCCCATCCGCAAATGACTGCAGCGCTGGCAGCGCAGGCCGCCACCATGCTTCACTGCTCCAATCTGTTTCATATCCCCAAACAGCAGCAACTGGCCGAACGATTGACCCGCCTGTCGGGGCTGGATGGCGTCTTTTTCTGTAATTCCGGCGCCGAAGCCAATGAGGGGGCCATTAAGCTGGCGCGCAAATATTTCTACGACAGAGGACTGCCCGGCCGTACCATTATCACAGCGACACAATCTTTTCATGGCCGTCTGCTGGCCACGCTGAGCGCAACCGGGCAAGAGAAGGTGAAAACCGGTTTTGATCCGTTGCCGGCCGGCTTTGCGCATGTGCCGCTCAATGATATGGCGGCGCTGAAGCAGGCTGTAAACAGCGATACCGCCGCCATTTTGCTGGAGCCGTTGCAAGGTGAGGGCGGCGTCAATATTGCCGATGCCGGCTACCTGAAAGAGCTGCGACAGCTGTGCGATGCACGCGGGCTGCTGCTGATTCTGGATGAGGTGCAGACCGGAATTGGTCGTTGCGGCAGCATGTTCGCTTTTGAACAGGCCGGTATTGCGCCCGATATCCTGACGCTGGCCAAGGGGCTCGGCGGCGGCGTGGCCATAGGCGCGATGCTGGCGACTGAGCAGGTGGCCGCCTCATTCGGGCCGGGCGCGCACGGCTCGACCTTCGGCGGCAATCCGCTGGCTTGCACGGCGGCGCTGACTGTGCTGGATGTGATGGAATCGGAACAGCTGCTGGAGAATGTGCGTCAGCGAGGCGCGCAGCTACGGCGCGGTTTGCAGGCGTTGGCCAACCGCCATGCGGTGATCCGCGAAGTGCGCGGCCTGGGGTTGCTGGTCGGCGCGGAGCTGAGCATAGACGCTGCGCCGCTGATTGCAGATGCCAGAGCCGAGGGGCTGCTGATTCTCATGGCCGGGCCGCGCGTGTTGCGTTTTCTGCCGCCGCTGAATATCACAGCGGACGAGGTGGATGCGGCGCTGGCTATCGTGGATGTGATTTTAAGGAAACTCTGAATTATTCAGAGCATCCTTAAACAACAGAACACCGGAACAGGGGACGGGAGGGAATCAATGAGGCACTTTCTGACATTGCTGGATCTGACACAGGATGAGGCGCGCCATATCCTCAAGCGCGCGGTGAAAATCAAGCGCAAGCTCAAAGAGGGCAAATCGCACCGGCCGCTGGAAGGTAAAACGCTCGGTATGATCTTTGACAAGGCCAGCACGCGCACGCGCGTCTCGTTTGAGGCCGGCATGTATCAGCTCGGCGGCCACGCCCTGTTTCTGCACTCGGATGCCACCCAGCTCGGGCGGGGCGAACCGATCGCCGATTCGGCCAGAGTGCTTTCCAGCATGGTCGATGGCATCACCATTCGCACCTTCGGGCATGATATATTGCAGCAGTTCGCCGAATATTCATCGGTGCCGGTGATCAATGCGTTGACGGATTTGACGCATCCGTGCCAGATTCTGGCCGACGTGCTCACCTATGAGGAGCATCGCGGCCCGATTGCTGATAAAACGGTGGCATGGATTGGCGATGGCAATAATATGGCCCATTCTTGGATCAATGGCGCGGTCACATTCGGCTATACGTTGAAAATCGCCTGCCCGGACGGTTACAGGCCGGATGCGAGGCTGCTGGAGGCGGCGCGGGTGCTCGGCGCCGATGTGTCGCTGAGCGATGATCCGGCGGCCGCCGCCTATAAAGCCGATCTGGTGACCACCGATGTCTGGGCCTCAATGGGCCAGGAAGAGGAGCAGGCCAGGCGCGCACAGGATTTTAACGGTTTCTGCGTGACCGATCGGGTGATGTCATTCGCCCGTCCGGATGCGCTGTTCATGCACTGCCTGCCGGCGCACCGGGGCGAAGAGGTGGCCGCCAGCGTCATTGACGGCAATCAATCGGTGGTCTGGCAAGAGGCGGAGAACCGGCTGCATGCGCAGAAGGCGTTGCTGGAGTTTTTGATGAAGTCGTAAAAAGCCCATGCCTGGACTTTTTACGAGGGAATCACCATGTTATTGAGATAAAAAAAGAGGATTTGTTCATGTCTGATGTCAAAAAAGCGGTGCTGGCCTACTCCGGAGGGCTGGATACCTCCATTATCCTGAAATGGTTGCAGGACACCTATGATTGCGAGGTGGTGACATTCACCGCCGATCTCGGTCAGGGCGAAGAGGTGGAGGATGCGCGCGCCAAAGCCAAAGCCGGCGGCGTCTCATCGATCTATATTGAGGATCTGCGCGAGGAGTTCGTGCGCGATTATGTCTTTCCGATGTTTCGCGCCAATGCGATTTATGAGGGCGAATATCTGCTCGGCACCTCGATCGCCCGGCCGCTGATCTCCAAACGCATGATTGAAATTGCCGAGGCTGAAGGCGCCGATGCCGTGGCCCATGGCGCTACCGGCAAGGGCAATGATCAGGTACGCTTCGAACTGGGCTTTTACGCCCTGAAGCCGGATGTGAAAGTGATTGCGCCATGGCGCGAATGGAATCTGGTGTCGAGAGAAGACATGCTTGAGTTCGCAGGCAAGCACGGCATACCGGTCGAACGCAAGCGCGAAGGCTCCAAATCGCCCTACTCCATGGATGCGAATCTGCTGCATATCTCCTACGAAGGTTACGACCTGGAAGACCCGTGGTGCGAACCGTCCGAATCGATGTGGCGCTGGAGCGTCTCTCCCGAATCTGCGCCGGATGCGCCGGAATATATCGAGCTGAGTTATCAGCGCGGCGATATCGTGGCCATAAACGGTACAGCGATGACGCCGGCGGCCGTGCTTACCGAACTCAACCGGCTTGGCGGCAAGCACGGTATCGGTCGCATCGATATTGTTGAAAATCGCTTTGTCGGCATGAAGTCGCGCGGCTGTTACGAAACGCCCGGCGGCTCCATCATGCTCAAGGCGCATCGCGCCATCGAATCGATCACGCTGGATCGCGAGGCGGCGCACCTGAAAGATGAGCTGATGCCGCGTTACGCCAAAATGATCTACAATGGCTACTGGTTTGCGCCCGAACGCGTGATGTTGCAGCAGGCGATCGACGTCTCTCAAACGTGCGTCAATGGCGATGTGCGCCTGAAATTGTATAAAGGCAATGTTGAGGTGGTAGGGCGTCGTTCGGATGATTCGATGTTTGATGAGCGTCTCTGCACCTTTGAAGATGATGAAGGCGCATATGATCAGAAAGATGCCTCGGGCTTTATTAAACTGAATGCGCTGCGCTTGCGCATGAATAAACTGGCCAACAGGCGCTAACGCGCATGGATTTTTTCATATTAAGGAATCTCTGCATCACTACATGGACGTCGTTTTCAGAGAATCCTTAAAATACAGCGGTGAACAGGAGAACAGATGAGTGATCAGCGATTTGCCAAACCGATTCGCATGCTACACAGCCTGCTGGCAATCTGCATGTTGACGCAACTGGCCATTGGCGAGTTAATGGACGTGCCCGAAGTGGAAGCCCCGCCATCTGCCGGCCTGTCGTGGATTGTTCCGGCCTTTGCGCACGAGGGGCATCATCAGGCGATTCCCGGTGCACCGGTGGAAGCGACGCTGGGCTTTGAGGTGCATGAGTTCCTCGGCCTGACGGTTGCTGCGCTGATACTGATTCGCCTGTTGCTGGCCATGACATCACTGCCCGGCGCCAACTGGCGCGAGTTAACACCGTGGGCCTCCGCTGCCGGTCGCAGCCAGCTGGGCCTTGAAATCAGAACACAGATGGCAGGCTGGAAACAGGGCAAGCTGGCATCGCCGGAAGATGGCGAGGCCGTGGCTCGCAGCGTGCATGGCCTTATTCTGCTGTCCGGCCTCATCATGGGCGTCACCGGCGTCATCCTGTTTTTCGGCTGGAGTACGACGGCGCCGCAGACCGAGCTCATTGAGCTGGTCGCATCGACCCATGAAGTGGTTGTCGGCGGTCTTGAAGCGCTGCTCGGGGCCCATATCCTGGCGGTGATTCTGCATCAGCGGCAGGGCCACCATATCCTTGACCGGATCAAGCCGACCGACTGATGTGCATTGTCTTGCCTGATGTGGCATCGTCGGAAGCTGAAAGGAGGCGCATATGATCAAATATAACAAAATTGTTGTGGCAACAGACTGCTCCGAAGCTTCCACTGCGGCGATCCGCTGCGCCGGCGAGCTGGCCGATCACGCGGATGCCGAGATTCACCTGCTGCATGTGATCGAGCCATCACTCTATTTCGAAACGGATATGGTCTCCATTCCGCCGTTGGAAGAGGTCGACAGCGCCATGAAAAAAGGCGCCATGCGCCGCATTAAGGCGCAAATAGAACAGTTTGATTTTGATATCATTGTTCACCTGCAAGAGGCGGCGGGCGATCCGTCACGCACCATTTGCCAGTTCGCCAAATCGCTGCCGGCCGACCTGATTGTGATCGGTCGCCGTGGTGAAAAGGGCGTGGTGCAACATATCCTGATGGGCTCCACCACGGAACGCGTGGTCGCCCATGCCCCCTGTTCGGTTTTGGTGCATACCCCGCCTTCCGAATAATCCCCTGCCCTCTTTCGATCTGGTCAAGTTGCAGGTCGGGCAAGACTTGAGCATTCCCCTGTCTCGTAGCATGATCCGGTAATGAAAATCGTATCATGGAATGTCAACTCCCTGAATGTGCGGCTGCCGCATGTGCTCTCCTTTCTTGAGCGGGAGCAACCCGATGTGCTGGCGCTTCAGGAAACCAAGCTGGTCGATGATAACTTTCCCGTCCAGGCGATTCAGGCTGCCGGCTACCATGCGGCCTTCTGCGGTCAGAAGAGTTATAACGGCGTTGCTGTTTTAAGTCGCCGGCAGGCGACGGATATTACCACTGCACTGCCCGGACTGGATGATCCGCAGCGGCGCCTGTTGAGCGCAAACGTGGACGGAATCCGCATCATTAATGTCTATATTCCGAACGGACAGGCGCCAGATTCGGATAAGTACGCCTACAAATTCCGTTGGCTGCATGCCTTTCGCAACTACCTGACAGCGGAACTGGCTGTTCACAACCGGCTGATCGTGCTGGGCGATTTTAATATTGCGCCTGCTGATCTGGACGTGCACGATCCGGAGCGCTGGCGCGGAAAAATCATGTGTACGCAGGCTGAGCGCGAATGGTTTTTCGGCCTGCTGGGCGGTAAGACGGGGTTGATCGACACGGTTCGCGCCACCCATCCGGATGCGCCGATATACAGCTGGTGGGATTATCGTATGAACGCCTTCCGGCGTCAGTGGGGTATTCGCATCGATCATATTCTGGCCACCCCGCCCATGCAGCCGCTTGCTTCAGGCGTGGCGACGGATTATCGTGCTCTTGAGCGTCCCAGCGATCATGCCCCGGTCTGGGTGACATTCGACTGACATGAAAGAAACACGCGCTGGCATGGTTGCTGTGATGTTTCGCCATGCAGCGATGTCGCCGACGGAAAACGCCCATGTGCGCCAGGAGATATGCCCATGAAACAAGTGCAACGAACGATTATTATCCCGTGCCAGCGTCACGGGTTTACCGATTTTACCCCTGAAGTTAAAAAGCTGGTGCATGAAAGTCGTTTGATGGCGGGTCTGGTTAATCTGTTTATGAAAGATACCGGCTGCTCTCTCAGTATTCAGGAAACATCCAGCCCCGACGCCCGGCACGATATGGAGGTGCTGCTCGCCCACCCCGCGCCGGAAGATCATGATGTGCATCGGGCGCAAACCAGGGCGACCGGCGATGCCCATGAACAGACGCGTATGGCGCTGACCAATCAGTCCCTGACCATTCCTGTTCAGAGCGGCCGGCTGCTCCTGGGTACATGGCAGGCGATCTGTCTGTATGAACATCACTCCCATGCGAAGAACAGGCATGTATTTTTTCATATGATTGGCAGTTGATCTGCCTCAAAATGGCATATAGGCGGCAACCCTTGGCGCAGTCGCGACTCGCCCTGTTGCTGATGCGCTTGTTCCTTTACCTGTCAGGGTTCTGCCACTAGCTTCGCCCGTCTAGCTTTCCGGAGGCGGGTTTTTTATGCTGAATCGTTTGTTCGGGTTGTTTTCCCGCGATATTTCCATTGATCTTGGCACAGCCAATACGCTGATTTATGTGCGCGGCGAAGGCATTGTGCTCAACGAACCTTCTGTAGTGGCCATCCATACCGGCGGCGGCAAGCACCATCGTCGAGTGCTGGCTGTCGGCATCGATGCCAAGCGCATGTTGGGCCGCACCCCCGACAGCATTCAGGCGATTCGCCCGCTCAAGGATGGCGTCATTGCCGATTTCGTGGTGACCGAAGAGATGCTCAAGCAGTTTATCCGCAAGGTGCATGATCGCACCTGGGGGATTCACCCGCGCATCGTGATCTGCGTGCCTTACGGCTCCACGCCGGTGGAACGCCGCGCCATTCGGGAGTCGGCTCTGTCGGCGGGCGCCCGTGAAGTGTACCTGATCGAGGAGCCGATGGCGGCGGCCATCGGAGCCGACCTGCCGGTCACCGAAGCTTCCGGTTCGATGGTGGTGGATATTGGCGGCGGCACCAGTGAAATTGCTGTGATCTCTTACGGCGGTATTGTCTATTCCCGCTCGGTGCGCGTTGGCGGCGACAAGATGGATGAGTCCATCATCAATCACCTGCGCCGCAAATACAGTCTGCTGGTCGGCGCACCGACCGCCGAGAAGATCAAGATGAAGCTGGGTAGCGCCTTTCCGCAGGAGAATCGACGCGAAATGGAAGTGAAAGGGCGCGATCTGATTAACGGCGTGCCGAAGAACCTGCTGCTGGATGATTCCGAAATTCTCGAAGCCCTGACCGAATCGGTCAATGCGATCATTGAAGGCGTCAAGGTGTGCCTGGAACGTACCCCGCCTGAGCTGGCCGCCGATATCGTCGATAAAGGCATTGTATTGACCGGCGGCGGCGCTCTGCTTGTCGGACTGGATCAACTGTTGCGGGAAGAGACCGGATTGCCGGTCACCGTGGCAGAAAACCCGCTGGATTGCGTTGTCGTGGGCAGCGGTCGCGTGCTCGAAGAACTGGATCGTATGCGGGGCGTTCTTTTCGAAGAGTGACGGCCTGCTACGCGACACGTTGCAGTGCGCTCCCGGATCCGTCCCTGATATGCGCACCGACACCCGTTACCAATTTGCACCCGTGAAGGCGGCGTCATGAATTTCAATCTGCAGCGTTACCGCATGTGGCTGATTGCCGCCACACTGCTGATCGCTCTTTACGCAGCCGCTCGCATGATGGCCGGCTCTGCAGCCATGCTGGCCATGTGGCCGGCGCTGGAGATGTTGCATGCGCCGGTGCAGTGGTGGCAATCAGCCGAGTTGTGGCTGACGGATCAACAGGAGCTGCATCAAAAATACCTCGCCGTGGAAAAGAAATCCCAGCAGCAGGCCGCCCTGATTCAGGAGGCCAGCAGCCTGCGTGAAGAGAATCGGCAGTTAAGAAAAATTCTTGAGATATCGACCATGCCCGGCTACCGCTGGCATGCAGCCAAAGTTCGCGGCCGCAGTCCGGATATGATGAGTCAGCGGCTGATTCTGCAGGTGGATGATGTCTCCATGGATGATGTGATTGTCTCCAGCGAAGGGCTGGTCGGCGTGGTCGACAGCATCTCCAACAACCATGCCACAGTTCGCACTATTTTCGATGCGTCGCTGGCCGTGCCGGTCACCATACCGGGGACGGCGCTGGCGGCCATTTCACGCGGTCAGGGGGAGAGCTTGTCGATTGAATTCGTACCGTTAAAACAGGCCCCTCAAACCGGACAGGTTCTCTATACCAGCGGCGCCGGCGGCCTGTTTCCGCCCGGTATTGCGGTGGCGCGTATTACCGATGTTCACCCGATTCCCGGTCAGCTGTTCGTGCGCATTGCCGCCGAGCCGGTTGCTCACTGGCAGCGGGATAACTGGCTAGCGGTTGCATCGCAACTGCACGATACGCCATGATTGCCGTCGCCATGCTACTGCTCGCCCTGCTCGGCATCAGTCTGAACCTGGCTTTTGCCGGCGTACTGATGCAGCCGGACTGGGCGCTGGCGGTGCTGCTGGCCAGCCTGTTGGCGCATCGCCACAACTGGGCGTGGGTGCTGCCTGCAGTGCTGTTGCACGATATGATTTTCTATGGCGAGATTCAGATCAATTTTATCATCATGGCGCTACTGCCGCCGGCCATGATCTACCTGGATCAACATCTCGGCGCCGGCCTGCCGCAACGGTTGCTGTTGATGTTGGCGGCCGTCACCGGACTGTTATGGCCGGGCTGGGGCGTGCCGGCCTGTCTGTTGACCCTGTGTCTATGCGTGCCGATCTGGCGCTTGCTGACGAGGCAATATGCACAACAAACAGCTTGAGATTCGTCACCGCTTTGATGTGCGCATGCTCATCTTTTATGCGGCCGTGCCCCTACTGTTGGGCTTGCTGCTATTCCAGATAATGCGTTTGCAATGGTTTGATCACGAAAAGTATATGCTGCAATCCGAGCAGAACCGGCTGAATCTGGTGCCGGTATTGCCTGTTCGGGGTGAAATTATTGATCGTCATGGCAAAAAACTGGCGATTAACCGCATCGCCTATCGCGTATCGCTCATTCCGGAGCGCATCGAGCATCCGGACGAGATACTGGATGTGCTGGCAGGCATGCTGGCGTGGTCGCCAGAGCAACAGGCCAGGATTCGCAAACGCATTCTGCATGCGCGGCGGCCGGATCGCCCCGTGCTGGTGGATGACAAACTGCAGTGGCAAGAGGTGGCGCCACTGACTGCCAGGCTGCATCACCTGCCCGGCGTCAATGTGACAGCCGGCAGTTTTCGCCAATATCCCTACGCCGAACTGACATCGCATCTGATCGGATATCTCTCTCTGGCCAGAGAGCGCGATATCGACGCCGGCTATCTGCCCAGCGAATTTATCGGGCGCACCGGTGTGGAGCGATCATTCGAATCCACCCTGCACGGTCGTCCCGGTCATCAACGTGAAGAGGTCGATTCGCGCGGCCGGCGCGTGGCCGTGCTTAAACGCACGCCTCCGATCATGGGTCGGCAGTTGCAACTGGCGCTGGATGTGGATGTGCAGCAGGCGGCATCCGATGCGCTGGGCAAGCGCACCGGGGCTGTCGTGGTCATGGATGTGCATAACGGCGCGATTATCGCCATGCTGAGCAAGCCGGGCTACGATACCAATCGTTTTATTACCGGCCTGGAGTCCGAGCAGTGGCAGGCGTGGCTGAATAATCCTGAAAAACCGCTGCTGAACCGCGCCACGCAGGCGGCCTACCCGCCCGCTTCCACTTTCAAGCTGGTGACAGGCATGGCCGGCTTGCAACACGGCGCCCGTCTGGCCCGTGGCAGCACATTCTGCCCAGGCTACCTGCAGTTCGCTGATCGCAAGCTGCGCTGCTGGAAACGCACCGGTCACGGCAAGATGACGCTGCACTCGGCGCTGGTGCAGTCCTGCGATGTCTATTTTTATGAGTTGGGCGATCAGCTTGGCATGGCGGCCATTTCCGATGAGGCGCACGAATGGGGGCTGGGGGAAAAAACCGGCATCGATCTGCCGCCGGAAGCGCGCGGCATTATTCCGACCCATCGCCCTTACATGATGGCGGCCATTAAAAACAGCCAGACCAAACGTAAAAAATGGTTTCGCGGCGAGACCATGATTACCGCCATCGGACAGGGCGCGCTGACCGCCACGCCGCTGCAGATCGCCCGCCTGGCCGCCGCCATCGCCAACGGCGGCGATATCCTGAAGCCGCAAATTCTGGCCGGTCAACCGGCCGAAATTATCCACCATGTGAATATCCGCCGACAGGATCTGCGCAGGATTCAGCAGGCCATGCGCGGGGTGGTCACCGAAGCGCACGGCACGGCGCGGCGGACGCTGTCGCATGCGGCATGGTCGGCGGCCGGCAAAACAGGCACCGCCCAGGTGATCAAAATGTCCCAGCATGACCATAAAAAACTGAGCCGGACCGAGCTGCTCCGGCGTAACCGGGATCATGCCTGGTTTATGGGTTATGCGCCCTACAAAAATCCGCAAATCGCCATCGCTGTGTTTGTCGAACACGGCGGCCACGGCGGCAGCGCCGCCGGCCCGGTCGCCGCAGCTGTTATCAACGCCATGGCTGCTAAACAGCCGGTCATGGCGGCGCGCTGATGCTGCGTATATTTCGAGGACTGGACTGGATTCTGCTGGCCGGACTGCTCTGCCTGGCTACGCTCGGCATGTTGGTGCTGTATGCCGCCGTGCATCAGGGCGATACCGGGCTATGGTATAAGCAGGCGACCTATTGGGGTGTCGGCATGGCGGTTTTTCTCACCCTCTGCTTCACTCCCTTGCGACTTCTGGGGCTGGCTTGCTGGCCTATCTATGGATCCGTATTGCTGCTGTTGATGCTGGTGCCGTTGATTGGCGATGTGCATATGGGGGCGCGCCGCTGGCTGGACCTGGGCGTGGCCAATATTCAACCCTCCGAAATTATGAAATGGGCGCTGATTTTCGTGCTGGCCAACTGGTTCGCCAGCCGCGAAGCCAGAGGCGGTATCGAGATCATTATTCCGCTGCTGCTGGCCGCCGTGCCGGCTGCTCTGATCGTGATTCAGCCGGATCTGGGGACCACGCTGGTGCTGATATTCGCCGCCGCCGCCATGATGATTGCGGCAGGGTTGCCCTGGCGACTGCTGGCGCTGGCCTCTGCGGCAGCAGTCGCATCGCTGCCTGTGCTATGGCATTTCATGCATCAATATCAGAGGCAGCGCGTGCTTACCCTGCTCGACCCGCAGTCCGATCCGCTGGGCGCCGGCTACCATGTGATTCAATCGACCATTGCCATTGGTTCAGGCGGCCTGCTGGGCAAAGGTTTTTTGCAGGGTACGCAGGACCGGCTGCATTTTCTGCCCGAGCAACATACCGATTTTATCTTTTCCGTTCTGGCGGAAGAGGGCGGATTGATCGCTGTGACGCTGCTGCTGGCACTCTATGCACTATTGATTTATCGCATTCTGATGATCGCCCACCGGGCCCATAATCGTTTTGGTTCCATGCTCTGCATCGGCGTCGCGGCCATCTTCACCCTCTATATCACCGTCAATATCGGCATGGTTTCGGGGCTGTTTCCGGTGGTTGGATTGCCATTGCCATTTATCAGCTATGGCGGCTCAGCGCTGGTGACGATGCTGGGGGCGCTGGGCTTGGTGATGCGCGTGGCGATCGAATCCCGTGAGAATATTCCCTGGCAACGGCCCGGCAGTCCGCTCGCCTGATCAGATGCCGCCGCAAATCACCCGGTTTCTGCCCGCCTTCTTGGCGGCATACAGCGCCTGATCGGCGGCCAGCAGCAATTCACCGGGCCGGTGTTTGATCATCGGCGCCACGGTCGCAGCCCCCAGACTGATGCTGACACATTCATTCACAGCGGATTGTTCATGCGGCAATTGCAGATCCAGCACCGCCTGACGTACGCGCTCAGCCACCTTGATGGCGCCGCGTGCGTGCGTGCCGGGCAACAGCACGACAAACTCCTCGCCGCCATAGCGGGCGACCAGGTCTGTCGGGCGCTGCATCGCGTCTGCCAGGCTGGATGCCACCAGCTTCAGGCATTCGTCGCCCGGTTGATGGCCGTAACAGTCGTTATATTGTTTGAAAAAATCGACATCGCACATGATCAGCGACAACGACTCGGTTTCACGCATCGCCCGGCGCCATTCGCGATCAAATACGGTGTCAAAATAGCGCCGGTTGGCGATGCCGGTTAACCCGTCGAGTGACGATAGCCGTTCCAGCTCCAGATTGGCTGCCGCCAGCTTTTTCTGCTCCCGTTGCAGCGCCTTGATCGCCGCCTCTCGTTCCAGATGTTCAACATAAGCGTGGCTGTGATGGCGCAGGCGCGCAATCAACTCGATCGGATGCGGCATTTTGACAATATAGTCATCAGCGCCGCGCCGGAATGCGTCGGCCTTCACCTCAGCAGCGCTGGTGCCGGAGAGCATGATCACCGGCACATCGGCAATGGCAGGATGGCGACGATATTCGGCCAGCAGATCCAGTCCGTTGACATCCGGCATATTGATATCCTGCAGGATAACCGTCGGCCCCAGGTGTTCGGCGGTCTTGATCGCTTCGGCGCCTGCATAGCAGCTATGCATTTCGATTTCCGGGGCTTCAGACAGCATTTTGCGAACCCCCTTGTGAACCAGTTGCTGTTCATCAACCAGCAGTAATATGGGGTGCATATATGTCATGAAGGTTCTGTTAGCAAGAACAGTACCGAATCAGATCTTAAGCGAGCCAGGGGGCGGTGTTGCGACGCTGGCGCTCGAAGTCCCGGATAGCGTCGGCTTGCGCCAGCGTCAGAGCGATGTCGTCCAGCCCGTTGAGCAAGCAGTGTTTGCGAAATGCATCCACCTCGAAGGTGAAGGTTTGTCCGGTTGGGGTTCGAACCGTCTGGGACTCCAACTCGATTTCCAGACTGTAACCGGGCTGGCTGAAGCATTCGGTGAACAGCTGATCAACCGCTGCGCTATCCAGCACGATCGGCAGAATGCCGTTCTTGAAGCAGTTATTGTAAAAAATATCGGCGAAGCTCGGCGCAATCACACAGGAAAAACCGGCGTCCAGAATTGCCCACGGCGCATGCTCACGGGAAGAACCGCAGCCGAAATTCTCGCGCGCCAGAAGAATTTGCGCGTCCTGATAGCGCGGCTGATTGAGGACAAAATCGCGCCGTTTCGGGCGCAATGCACAGTCCATCCCCGGTTCGCCGCGATCCTCATAGCGCCACTCATCAAATAGAAACGGCCCATAGCCGCTGCGCTTGATGCTTTTGAGAAACTGCTTGGGAATAATCGCATCGGTATCGACATTGGCCCGATCCATCGGCGCGACCAGCCCTTTCAATTTCGTAAATGCTTGCATGTTTTTCTCCTGTGAGGGGTTAAGAGTGAGGCGTCAGGCGTGAGCCGTAAGGGTAGAAGCAGGGCGTGCGATGCCAAGTTGGATGTTTCTTCTCCCGCCTCACCCCTGACTCTACTCCCCCTTTCCCCATGTTCTGATATCGACAAAGCGGCCGGCGATGGCGGCGGCGGCAGCCATGGCGGGGCTGACAAGGTGCGTGCGTCCGCCCATGCCCTGACGGCCTTCAAAGTTGCGATTCGATGTGGAGGCGCAGCGCTCGCCGGGTTCAAGACGATCCGCATTCATGGCCAGGCACATCGAACAGCCCGGTTCGCGCCATTCGAAACCTGCCTCACGAAAAATGACGTCCAGCCCTTCGGCTTCGGCTTGCTGTTTGACCAGGCCCGAGCCCGGCACCGCCAGCGCCAGCTTCACATGATCCGCCACCCGACCGCCCTTGATCATGGACGCTGCAGCACGGAAATCCTCAATGCGGCCATTGGTGCAAGAGCCGATAAACACTTTATCGATGGCGATCTCCTGTAGTGGCGTACCGGCCTGCAGCCCCATATAGGCCAGCGCCCGCTGCCACCCTTCGCGTTGTACCTCATCGCGGGCGTCATCCGGATTCGGCACCGATGCCGTGATTGGCAGCGTCATTTCAGGGCTCGTGCCCCAGCTGACTTGCGGCGCGATATCGGCGGCATTGAAGCTTAGCTCCCTGTCGAACACAGCATCGGCATCGGAGTGCAGTTCGCTCCATGCCGTCGTCGCTTTCCGCCATAATTCGCCTTCGGGCGCATAAGGTCGGGCTTTGACATAATCGATCGTGGTGTCGTCTACGGCCACCATGCCGCAGCGCGCGCCGGCCTCGATGGCCATATTGCACAGGCTCATGCGCGCCTCCATGGAGAGCGAGCGAATGGCTGCGCCGGCGAACTCGAGCGCATAACCGGTGCCGCCGGCCGTGCCGATCTGTCCGATCAGATAGAGAGCGATATCCTTGCCGGTGATACCGCTCGCCAGTTCGCCTTCAATATTGATGCGCATCACTTTCGGCTTTTTCTGAATCAGGCACTGGGTGGCCAGCACATGCTCCACTTCGGATGTACCGATGCCCATAGCGATGGCGCCGAATGCACCATGCGTGGAGGTGTGGGAGTCGCCGCAGACCACGGTCATGCCCGGCAAAATCAGTCCCTGCTCCGGCCCCATCACGTGCACCACGCCCTGGCGGATGTCATCCAGCCCAAACTCGGTGATGCCAAACTCGGCGCAATTGTTATCCAGCGCTTCCACCTGCGTGCGGGATACCGGATCGGCGATGCCCTTGTCACGATTGGTGGTGGGAACATTGTGATCGGGCGTGGCTATCGCCGCACCCGCGCGCCACGGCTTGCGGCCGGCCATCCTCAATCCTTCAAAGGCCTGCGGGCTGGTCACCTCGTGAACCAGATGACGATCGATGTAGAGCAGCACCGAACCATCGTCGTTTTGCTTGACGATATGCTGTCGCCACACCTTGTCAAATAATGTCTGCGCCATAAAAAATCCGCCTTTATCTACCCAACGCGCATGGATTTTTTCTACCCTGTGATATAGAAACATTGTCACAGGGTGGAAAAATCATGCAGGAGCGTTTTTTGTTTCATGTTAAACTGCCGGCAAGTGTAGCTATTTTGTTCTACAGTTGCGAATATGTCGCCATTTCAGTTGGGAGGTGTCCGGCCGGAACACCGCGCCAAATCGCTTGCAGTGAGCTAAAAGCCGGCTATGCTCGATCGACCTGATTGTTCCATGCAAGCGCGTTGTTTGTTTCATGTTAATGAGAGGTGAATGTTTGTACAGTTGTTCATACCGTTATGACTCCCATGCCTGTTGATGCTGCCAGCATTCAGGCGGTGAGCAACCTGCCGCAAGCGCTGCTGCGAACAGCAGCGGCGCATGCGGCAGATCCGGCGCAGTGGCAGCGGCAGGATGGCGCATACCTTCCGATCACCTACGCACAACTGGTGACGCGCATTCGCCACGTCGCCGCCGGCCTGATGAAAGCCGGTATCAAGCTGGGCGATCGGGTGGGATTGTTAATGGAAAACCGCCCGGAATGGGCTGTGGTCGATTATGCTATATTATCGGTCGGCGCTGTCACAGTGCCGTTGTATTGCTCATACAGGCCCAAAGATATGCGTTATGTGTTGCAAGATGCCGGAGCTGTCGCTGTGGTCGCTTCTGGCGGCAAGCTGTTGCGCGACCTGCTGATTGCGGCGGAGGATTGCTCGCACCTCAGGCAAATTTACGCCATCGATAGCAACGTTGACGATCAGCGGGTTTCTACGCTTCTATCGCTGGAATCGTGCCAGCCGGACCAGGAAAAGCTGGAGAAACGACTGGCGAAAGTCGGACGCGATACGCTGGCGACGCTGGTCTATACCTCCGGCACCACGGCCAACCCCAAAGGGGTGATGCTTACGCACGGCAATATTATCGCCAATCTGGAGGCCGTGCCTGCCGCTCTGGATCTTGATGTCGGCGCCGATGGCGACCGCATGCTATCCTTTCTGCCGCTGGCGCATGCGCTGGAACGCACCGGCAGCCACTTTCTGCCCTACTCCTTCGGCTTGTCGGTGGCCTTCGCCCAACGGCCGGACACGGTGGCGAAAAATATGGTCGAAGCGCAACCGACATTGATGATCGCCGTGCCGCGTATGCTGGAGGTGGTGCGTAGCCGAATGCTGGCGCAGGTTGGCAAACAGTCGGCGATCAGTCGCCGCCTGTTTTATCTCTATCTCGAAATGGCCGGAGGTTCAAATGGCGGTTTGATGACAACGTTGCTGTGGCCGCTGCTGGACAGGCTGGTGGGAAAAAAAGTGAGGGCCCGCTTTGGCGGCCGTCTGCGCGCCATGATATCCGGAGGCGCGCCGTTGAGCCCCGAAATTGCGGCTTTTTTCGAAGCGCTCGGCCTGCCCGTGATCGAGGGTTACGGGCTTAGCGAGTCCGCACCGCTGTTAAGCGTCAATCCGATGTATGACAGGCGTCCCGGCTCGGTCGGCAAAGCAGCCATGGGCGTGGAGATCAGCATTGCGGATGATGGCGAAATTCTGGCCCGTGGCGCCAATATCATGCCGGGATACTGGAGAAATCGTAAAGCCACGAGGGAAGCGATTATTGATGGCTGGCTGCACACCGGCGATATTGGCGAACTTGATGCGGACGGCTATTTGCGCATTACCGACCGTAAAAAGGATATTATCGTCAATTCCGGCGGAGAAAATATCGCCCCCCAGCGCATTGAGGGCATGTTGATTATTGATGAAAGTATTGACCAAGCCGTGGTCTATGGCGACCAGAAACCCTATCTGGTCGCCTTGATTGTGCCCAACCAGGAGGCCTGCTGCACCTGGGCCGATGCGCAGGGGCTGCCTGAAACCGACTGGGCCCACCTGTGTGATTCCGCCATTCTCAAAAAGCATCTGCAGACCCGTATCAATCAAATCCTCAAACCACTCAACCCTTTTGAACAGGTGCGCCGCATCCACCTGTTGCATCAACCATTCAGTATCGATTCCGGCTTGCTTACGCCAACCATGAAAATCAAACGCCGCAAGGTCTATGAGCAGTTTGGCGACATTCTGGAGTCCCTCTACGCCTGAGCGTCATGCAACCGTGGCGATGCTTGCCCTGTATCAATGTGCGAACCTTTTTTCTTGCAAGCTGAAAGAATTGAACTATCCTGACATCGTATGTTTTTTCGTGACTGTTTTTTCAATACAATATCGTTCACAATGTTAGCTCTTCGAAGCAGCGGCGCGAATGGCTAACTGGCAATTCGGCATCACCGATGTGGTCGATATCGCAGTGGTTGCGATCGTCGTCTATTTTTTTCTGCGCCTGATCCGCGGTACGCGGGCGGTGCAGATGCTCATTGGCGTAGCGATCGTGGTGGTGACCTATCAGCTGGCGCGCGTCTTTGGCCTGTTCACTGTCGAGTGGATGTTCGGCCATTTTTTCTCGGCTTTCATGGTGATTCTGGTCGTATTGTTCCAGCAGGAGATTCGTCGCGCACTGATGCGCGTGGCGATCAACCCGTTGTCTAGCAGTCCGGATCATCGTGAACTTATGCTGTCGGAGCTGGTCGAATCGGCTTTTGCGCTGGTGCATCGCGGCTGGGGCGGATTGCTGGTGATTGAGCGTGATACAGGGCTCAGGCATCTGTTTGACTCGGGCGTGGAGATGGATGCGCCGCTGCGGCCTGATCTGATTCAGGCGCTATTCTGTACGGATGCTCCGATGCATGACGGCGCCGTGGTGATCAGCTCCGATCAGCGCGGCGGCAGGATTGCAGCTGCGCGCGTGTTGTTGCCGCTGGCGCAGGCCAATGCCGTACCCGGCAGTTATGGCACGCGTCATCGGGCGGCGGTCGGATTGACCGAAGAGACGGATGCGCTGGTGATTGTGGTATCCGAGGAGAGCGGCGAAGTGCATCTGGTCGAAGAGGGGCAGATGGGCGCAGCCTTGGGTAGTCGCGAATTGCATCAGGCGCTGGCGCAGCGACTGCATGCCATGGCGCAGGGGGGAGAACAGCTTGATTCCATGCCGCAGGGGAACCGCTGATGCAGCACGGCATGGAACTCTTCCGACGCTATAGCCTGCAATTCTGGGCGGTGGTGATCGCCATCGCCCTGTGGTTGCAGGTGCATGGTCAGGGCGAGGGTTCCGTCAGCATGGATGTGCCGATTCAGGTGCAGGGATTGCCGGCGGATATGGTGATCGTCAATGATCTGCCCGATCATGTGCGCGTCACCATCAACGGCCTGCAGACGCGGCTGAAAGATTTGCGCCAGCAGGAGTTGACCGTGCCGATTAACGCCTCGGATCTGACCACGCCAGGGGTGGTGGAGCGGGCGCCGCAATTGTCATCGGTCTCGTTGCCGGTGGGGCTGCATATTGAGAAGGTGCAGCCTGATCGTCTGGAACTGCAGGTGGATAAACTGGCAACGCGTTCGGTGCCGGTGAAAGCCCACTTTGAACTGCCTGAAGGCTGGCAGGTGCGCGTCGTCAGCATTGAGCCGAAACAGGTGGCGCTGACAGGCCCTGAAGTCTGGCTGGAGACATTGCGCGCCGTGGAGACGGCGCCCATTCGACCGGACTTGAAGGCAGGGCCGTTTGAAGTCAAAACCGGTATCGAGAGTCCATCTGGAAAAGCGATCCGGCTAAGCAAAGGCAAAGTGGATATTGTCGTGCAGGGGATACTGCTGCAAAAAAAACTGCAACCACATCGTAAAGCAGGAAAAGGAGGCGCATAATGCGACGTTATTTTGGTACGGATGGCGTGCGCGGCACAGTCAATCAAGCGCCAATGACGGCGGAATTCGCCTTGACTCTGGGGCGTGCTGCCGGCCATGTGTTGACGCGCCACCTGTCGCATCAGCCCTATGTGTTGATCGGCAAGGACACGCGCCTCTCCGGCTACATGATCGAGTCGGCGCTGTGCGCCGGATTGACGGCGCAGGGTATGAATGTGCTGCTGGTCGGCCCGGCGCCGACGCCAGCGGTGGCTTACCTTACCCGCAGTCTGCGCGCCGATGCCGGCGTGATGCTCTCCGCCTCTCACAATCCGGCTGGCGATAACGGCATCAAGTTTTTTGCTGCCGACGGCTATAAATTGCCGGATAGCATTGAGATGGAAATCGAAGCCTGTATCGACGCCTTGCCGCCGCTGCCGCCGGCGCTGGAGGTAGGGAAAGCGATTCGCATCGATGATGCGCGCGGTCGTTACATCGAATTTCTAAAGGGCTCGCTGCCGCGCGAAATGCGGCTGGATGGCTTCAGGGTGGTGGTCGACTGCGCCAATGGCGCAGCTTACGATGTGGCGCCGCGCATGCTGCGTGAACTGGGTTGTGACGTGATCGCCATGCACCACAAGCCGGACGGATATAATATCAATCGCGAATGTGGTTCAACCTATCCGGAATCGATGGTTCGGCGCGTGGTGGAGTCCGGCGCTGATGTCGGACTGGCGCTGGATGGAGATGCCGACCGTCTGATCGCCTGCGACGCCAATGGCCGCATTGTTGACGGCGATCGCGTCATTGCGATTCTGGCTGAGCAGGCCCAATCGTCCGGCCAATTAAGCGGCAACGGCGTTGTCACCACGTTGATGAGCAACATGGGGCTCGAACGCTATTTGAGCGACCTGGGGCTGACCATGCACCGCGCCGCAGTGGGTGACCGTTATGTGCTGGAGATGATGCGCGACAAGGGCTGCAATATCGGCGGCGAGCAGTCCGGTCACATGATCCTGCTGGATCACAACACTACCGGCGATGGTTTGATGACCGGTATTCAACTGCTTTCCGCTATGCGTATGCAGGAGAGGCCGTTATCCGATATGGCTTCGGAGATGACGCTGTTTCCCCAGAAGCTGTGGAATATTGTCATGCAGGAGCGCAAGGATGTGCTGGCGGATATGCAGGTGCAGCGGTTGATCGGCGATGCCGAAGCGCAACTGGGCGAAAACGGGCGCATCAATGTGCGTATGTCCGGCACCGAGCCCAAGTTGCGCATTATGGTTGAAGCGGAAGATGAAGGATTGATGCTGGATATTGGCGAGCCGCTTACCGAAGCGATCAGGGCGCGGTGTGGGGCTGTGTGAGGCGTCAGGCGTAAGGCGTTTTTCTCATCATCCCTAACTCCTCACTCCTTACACCTCACCCCTAACTCCTCACCCCATTTTTACGCATGGCCGACCTGATCGCATAACTGGCCGCGTTCAATGCCCATGCAGCGCGCTGCGAAATCCCAGCGGCTGGCCGCCGGCTCCTGAAATACAAGGTGGTGGCTGGCAGGCGCGATTAACCAGTCATTGTTGGCCAGCTCCGCTTCCAGTTGCCCGGCCTGCCAGCCGGCGTAACCGAGGATCAGCATATAGTGTTCGGGGCCGTCGCCACGCCCCATCGCTTCGAGAATATCTCGCGATGCCGTCAGGTGCAGTTCGGGCGTCACCTGCATGGTCGATTCATAGATATGCCAGCCATCGTGCAGAACAAAGCCCCTGAATGCATCCACCGGCCCGCCCTCAAATACGGTTGCCGAGATCGCATGACCGGGGCCTGAAGGAGGCAATTCAACCGTATCGATATCGAGATCATGGAGTACATCGGCAATGCCAATCTCCCTCGGCCGGTTAATAATCAGCCCCATGCAGCCTTCATCATCATGGTGACAGAGCAGCACCACAGCATCCCGAAAATGGTCATCCTGCAGTGAAGGTGATGCCAGCAGGATCTGGCCGCTTAGCTGGTTGATCTGCACATTTGCCTCCTGCAGTTGTGATCCCCGGATGGTGTTTTATGAAGCCTGATGCATCCGGTTGGCCATGCAAATGGCTGCAATCATGCTAGAGCAGGATACGCTGCCTTGGCCAACCCGGTCAAGGGCGGTGCCGTGATCAACGCTGGTGCGAATAAACGGCAGCCCCAGCGTCACGTTCACCGCCTCGCCGAAACTCAATGCTTTGAGCGGAATCAGCGCCTGATCATGGTAGCAACAGATCATGGCGTCGTAACGCTCGCGCATGGCGGCCGAGAATACCGTGTCGGCCGGCAACGGTTTGCTGACCTGGACGCCCTGATTGCGGGCAAGTTGCGCAGCTGGCTCAAGAATATCGATCTCTTCACGGCCAAAATGGCCCTGCTCGCCAGCGTGAGGATTCAGGGCGCACAGCGCCAGCTTCGGCTCGGCGATATTGAACCGGCTGCGTAGATCGTGGTGAACAATATGCAGGCATTGCACCGTGTTCTCCACATTCAGCGCATCCGGTACATCGCGCAGCGCCATATGCGTGGTGAGCAGGGCGACGCGCAGCTGTTCGGACGCCAGCATCATGACAAAATCAGAGGCGGTATGAGGCCCGCTTTTCGAATCTGGCTGGCGCACGCCTGAACGCTGCAGCGCCGGTTGTGCGGCAAGCCAGGCAAGAAATTCGGTATGGCCGGGAAAATTGAATCCGGCGCTGCGCAACACCGCTTTTTCAATCGGTCCGGTCACCATGGCGGCAGCCTCACCCCGCAGGCAAGCCAGTGCGGCCGCTTCAATGCAGCGAATGACCGCCATGGCAGTCGATGCCGCCGGGCGGCCCGGAACAACCGGTTCAGATGGTTCTGTGGTGAGCGGATTCCAGCAGTGCAGTTCGCCGGCAGCGGCATGTGCGGCAGCCGCATCCAGGCTTGCGTATTCGCGGATGGAGATGTTGCGCTGCATCACGCTTGCCCGCTGTTGCAGCCAGTCGGCAGGGGCAGCAATGATGCAGCGATCAAACAGCTTCGGCTGGCTTTCACAGGCGAGGATAATGCAGTCAGGGCCAATGCCTGCCGGCTCGCCGACAGTGATGAGGTTGGGCCTTATGGCGAATTTCATCGGAAACGTTGTGTCAGTCGGCGGGCACTGCTGTCATTTCACGGGTGATTTTCCAGCCTGATTCGTCTTTTTCCATAAGTAGCAGTTTGGTGTCATTGCGGGCCAGGCCGTCCGCTTCATAATGCTGGCTGAACTCGATACGGGCATGGCCCTGATCGAGGTGGCTGATCTTGATATTGCTGGTGGCGATGTGAATCTGTTTCTTGCTGGCAATGGCGCGCCTTCTGGCGTCTTTCCAGGCGGCCAGGCTGGCGAAGCGCTTGCCCGGATTGAAATGGCTGGAATAGCTGGCCAGGTAAGCATCTATATCCCGGCTGCTCCATGCCTGTTGCCACCGCCGCAAGGCCGCCTTGAGCTCGGTGTTCAGGGCTGTGGATGGCAGGGTCTCCTGTGCGCCTGCGCTGGCCTGTAAGCGGGCCAGCGTGGCGTTGCTGTTCGGGCAGGAGCGGTACTGGATGTCGGCATCGGCCCGCAAGCTGGCAATCCAGCGCGGCAACTGTTCCTGCATCTCCACATTGGAGAGGATCTGACTGATTTTATCGCGGTTGGCCTGCAGCGAATTGGGATCGACATGGCGGCGGGCGATCAGACGGATGATATGCAAGCCGAATTTTGTTTTAACGACGCCGCTGGTCTGGCCCGGCTGCATTGAGAATACAACTTTTTCAAACTCCGGCACCATCGAGCCTTTCTTAAACCAGCCCAGGTCGCCGCCCCGGCTGGCGCTGGGGCCCTGGGAAATTTCTTTGGCGCGGGTGGCAAAGACCTCATCGCTGACATCCTTCATGTCACTGGCGATGCCCTCGGCGCGTTGCCGGATTTTGGCGCGGGTGGCCTCGTCGGCGGATGCAGGTATGCGCAGCAGAATATGACGCGCATGCGCCTCGTCATAACTCTCGCCGACGGCTTCTGGCTGCTTCCAGCGTTCGTTCAATACCTTGAGAATGTGAAAGCCGGATGGTGAACGAATCGGCTGGGTGACTGCATTGACTGGCAACTCCAGCGCCGGGGCGAAGCGCTGCGTAATGGCGCCGGCTGTAAACCAGCCCATTACGCCCTGTTGCTGCCGGTCGGGCGATTCGGAGTAGATCGCGACCAGTTGGGTGAAATCCTTGCCGCTAACCAGTTGCTGTCGAATGCTGCGGGCTTTGTTGCGCACCCGGGCCAGCAACTCCGGAGAAGGTTCAGCCGGCAGGGAGAGAAAGATCTGACCCAACTGGACTTCGCGTCTGGCTTTGGGGACAGCGACATATTTTCTATAGTACTCTTCAATGGCCTCTTCGGAGATTTGCAATTTGCTGCGAACGGCGATATTAATCAGTTTACTGATCAGCAGCTGATCGTGCAGGTTGTCTTTGAAGCGTTGAAAGTTGACGCCTTGCTGCTCCAGCGCATCTTTCAACTGATCGGGCAGCAGGTTGTTTCTGTCCGCCACATTTTCAATGGCGTTGTTCAGTTCATCCTTGCTGATTTTCAGTTCCAGCTTGCGCGCTTGTTGCAGTTGCAACGCCTTGACGATGCGCGCATCCAGCGAGCGCTGATTGAGCGCTTCGGTGGAGGGCAGAAAGGTGGAATCGGATTGGCGTAACTGCATGAGCAGGTCGGTCGTGTCCTGTTCGACCTGATAACAGGTGATAGCTTCGTTGTTCACGACTGCTGCAATGCTGTCAATCGGCTCAGCTCTGACCGGCAGGGAAAATAATAATGCAACGACCAGCAAAAATGGGAACGGCATGAAGCCTCCAGTAGTGAGAATTTCGAGGTTTAAGTTGCTATGGCAGGGCAGGCGGTTAAGCGAACCTGTCAGGAAGCACTGCCGGGGCAGGAACCAACGCTACCCAGCCCCTTGAATTCGAGCAACAGATGGAAGCCAAAATTGGCGGCTGTGGTGGTGCCGCTGCGCCGATTAACCCGGTAAACCTCGCCGCCGAGCCGCCAGCAGGCATGGTTATATTGCAGCCCGATAGCGGTCTGTTGCGACAGTTTCAGCGCCAGGTCGTATTGCACCCGGCCGGTTGCCTGCCAGCGGGGCGTCACATGGGCGTTGACGCTGAGATCAAGTAACTGGGCCGGAGTGGAGTAACGGGCATCGGTAAAACGGTATCCGGCATGTAGCAAGACGCCCGGTAACACGGTCCAGTCGATGGTTGACAACGCTGCGGGGAAGTAGCGTGCGGCAGTGTTGTATTGACCGCTACCGTAGAAGCGCAGCCCGGCGAAAGGTTGCCAGATCAACTCTCCAAGCAGGTTGGAGAATGGCCGTGTGGGCGCCGGTTGCAGCGCATTATCAACGCTTTTGCGCAACAGATCATACGTGCCGCCGGCGCGAACCACCACCACATCGCGCGCCGCAGCGGAATCTGCCGGTTTGGATTGCAGGCGGCTCTCCAGCAGCAGGCTGATGCGGCTGGTTTTTTCGATACGGTCATAGCCGGAAAAACGGTTGCCGGAGAGCAGGTTGCTCCATGTCATCAGCCCGAAGGCCGAATCGAAATTCGGCAGTGCGGATTGATCGGGCGCGTCAATATAATCGTAACGCACAAGCGGGGAAATCACATGTCGCCAGCCTCGATCGCTGCCGATATGTTCGAAGTCGGAGCGAATCTGCAGGCTGGCTTCTCCGGTGGTTCGGCTCGGCGTGGTGTGGCCTGCCGCCGTCGGCTGATTCAACCAGTAACGCGTATGCTGCAGCCCTCCGTGCAGGCTGGCAGAGACGCCGCCTCCGGCCAGTTGCCACGGTATTTCCACATAGGGGTGCAGATTGACCCGCCAGCCATCGACGCCGCTACGCCGGTCAAAACGGGTGCTTTGCTGATCAAAGTGCAGGATGGCATGGGAGGATGGCGACCACTGCAGTCGGCTCTGGATGCGCGGCACGATCTGCAGCGTGGCGGCATTGCTGGCCAACAGCAGGTTCTGTTGGTGGGCGGCCTGAATCTGCCAGTCTCCCTGTATCCGGCCATATTGTAATGAATCGAACTGCAGCGACTGCGACAGTGTCGCCATGCTTTGCAGATAGATGGCGCTGATCTCCCCGCCGCTGGCGTAATCTGCCAGGTAATCATGATCGTTGACATGATCGGCCTGGGCGTCCAGTTGCATATGGGCCGGCAGGCGCCAGTGCAGGTCGCCCTTTAAGCGGCTGCGATTGGTGCCGGTGACGGTATCATTGATGCCGGCCACATCGATCATCTCCCTGCCCCATGCAGATACATGACGCAGCTCCCCTTCGCCCATCAGGCCGCGCGCGCTCATCCAGTGCGGCGTCAGGGTGGCATCCCAGTTGTCGGCCGGCGCAAAGTAGTATGGCAGGGCAAATTCCGTGCCACGCCGTTTGCCGCTGCCGACCGACGGGGTCAGCAGTCCGCTTTTCCTTTTCAGCGGTTGCTGCCAC
>JALUYG010000391.1 GCA_027013105.1 Mariprofundus sp. | reverse complement strand
TTCCCATATATGGGTGCTCTACTGGATGCACCTGAATCGGGGCTGGAATCCGACCGTGACGCCGCCGCGACTGCCAAAAGCACGCCGCGGCCTGTTCGCCACCCGCGCGCCCCATCGCCCCAACAGTATCGGCCTCTCGGCCGTACGACTGAAAAAGATTGAAGGCCGCACGCTCCATATCGAAGACCACGACATGCTCGATGGCACGCCTGTGCTCGATATCAAGCCCTATCTGCCCTACAGCGACGCCATCGCCGATGCCAACAGCGGCTGGCTGCATGCAGTTGAATCCCAACAGAAATAGCGATGCTGCAGAACCGATGAGGGGCTAGCCGGCAGATCGGTGCATCACCTCATAAAGGGTGGTTTTCAATGCCTTGGCCTTGAACGGCTTCTGTAGAAAAGCATCAGGCCTGTCGCCGCGAATCAGCGCGCCCGCTTCAATTTCCGAATATCCGGAGACCAGCACAATCGGCACGTTGGGATCGATGCTGCGCATGCCGCCCATCGCCTCGACGCCGCCAAGCACCGGCATGGTCATATCCAGCAGCACCGCAACGAGATTATCATGCTCTTGTTCAAACAGCGCCAGCCCCTCGCGGCCATCTTCAGCGACAATCACATCGAAATTCATCTTTTCAATAAATGAGCGGGCCACATTGCGCACCCGCAAATCATCATCGACCACCAGCACCTTGCCATCGCCATGCCAGGCGTCGACCTCCACGGTGCTAACCACCTTTTCGCTGACCTTCTGCGTGGTTGAAGGAAAATAGACCCGGAATGCGCTGCCCTTGCCGGGCGTGCTGAACACCTGCAGCGCCCCGTGATGGCCCCGCACAATGCCCAGCACCGCCGACAGCCCCAGTCCGCTGCCGGTCTTCTTGGTGGTGAAAAACGGATCGAAGATCTTGTCCTGCATCTCCTGGCTCATGCCGCAACCGGTATCGCGCACCTCAAGAATCACATACTCGCCTTCCGGCAGCTCCCCGCCGTTAAACAGCTTCGACAGCTCGCTCTTCTCCATCCTCCTGACGCCGCTGGAGACCTTAATCTCGCCGCTGGCGCTGCCGATCGCATCGGCGGAATTGACAATAAAATTGAGAATCAGCTGTTGAATCTGGGCATTATCGCCTTCGATACCGGGCAGATGACTATTCAGCTTTATTTTCAAAGCGATATTGCTGCTGACGGATGCGCGGATCAGTTTACCCATCGACCTGACCATTTCGTTGAGGTTGATCACCCGCATCTCGTAGCTGCCTTTGCCGGCGTAAGCCAGCATCTGCTTACACAGCTCGGCGGCGCTATCACAGGAGCCGACAATATTATCGAGGTGGCCTATAACGGCCGGTTTATCCTCCAGCCTGCTCCTGGCCAGTTCGGCGTTGCCCAGTATCGCTGTCAACAGATTATTGAAATCGTGTGCGATGCCGCCGGCCAGAACGCCGAGCGATTCCAGTCGCTGGGCATGCTCCAACTGCGCTTTTAGCTCGTGATGTTCAGCGTCATGTTCTTTCTGTCGGCTGATATCCTCGGCCGTGACCAGAAACGCCTGCTCGCCCTCATAGCACACCGGACACGACATCAGTTTAACCACCGTCTGCTCGCCGTTTTTCCGCAACAGGCGCCGCTCAACAGCTGGCGCAGGCAATCCCGTTGCAGCCATGCGCTCGATGCGTTGCCTGATCTGCTCGTGATCCTCGCTGTGGGCATAATCAAAGATGGAGGTGCCGATGATCTCATCGGGGCTATCCGCTCCCCACAAGCGCGCTGCAGCCATGTTACAGTAGAGCCATCTGTCCTGACGATGAACGCCGAGCGCATGCGGCATGGCGTCCAGCAAGCTCCGGTGACTGAGTTTGCTGTCCGCCAGCCGGTGCTGCTCATGCTTCAGATTGCTGGCGGTTTCACTCAGCCGGTGCTGGCTGCTCTGCTGATTTTTTTCGCGCCACAGCACGGTATAAATTGCAATCAGGCTGAAAGCGACATAAGCCATGCCGATATAAGCAAGCTTTTGCCAGGCCATATCGCCTGTCATGCTGCTGAAGGCTGCGATCGCCACAGCATAGATGAGCGTCCAGGCCAGGCCAATACGGGAACCGGCGCTCAGACAGGCGATAAACGGAAACCCAAAGCTCCAGATAA
This sequence comes from Mariprofundus sp., assembly GCA_027013105.1. Taxonomy (GTDB): domain Bacteria; phylum Pseudomonadota; class Zetaproteobacteria; order Mariprofundales; family Mariprofundaceae; genus Mariprofundus. The sequence continues at coordinate 2,897 of JALUYG010000391.1, read as the reverse complement.
AGCCGATATCGCTAAAACCGCCGTTCAGAAACAGCAGGGAAAACAGAATCGCCGGATGCAAAATAAACAGGTTCTGTTGCAACAAAGGCGCATCCTGCTTTCTGACCCACCAGTATAACAGAAGCAGCGTCGCCACCATGCCCGCTTCCAACTGGCCCAGAGCGTACAAACTTTTTGAAAAATTAATCAGGCTGAAGATCAGTACAAAGGGGATCGCCACCAACAAAGAGAGCTGCAAAGGATTCATCGCCAGCACGCCATGCTGCACATCCCGAAATGCCGAAGATTCTGCCATCAGTGGCTCCCCCTTTACGCGCCTATGCATGGTTTATAGCAAATGCCATGCATGTTGTAAACTGCGACCGTCACGACTCCGTTTCAACGCCTCCAGATCACGCTTCTTTCTGTCGCCCCCATGTTTCCAGCGCCAGCGTTTTCAGCGCCTCCGGCGAATAGGGTTTCTGGATAAAGCCGGCCAGCCCCTTGCCGGCGAAACGGCTGGTGGCATCCTGCTCGTTATAACCGCTGGAGAGTACGACCTGCACATCGGCGTTGATGCGGCGCAGCTCACGAAAACAGGCTTTGCCATCCATTTTCGGCATCGTCATATCCATCAATACGCCGGCAATCTCATGCTGATGATCACGATATACATCCAGCGCCTGCAGCCCGTTTTCCGCCGTCAGCACCGCAAAACCGGCATCTTCCAGCATCATCGCCGCCACCTCCCGAATGGTTTCCTCATCATCAACCACCAGGATCGTTCCCTGCGCGTCATGCGCACTGTCCACGCCCTGAAGCTGCTCTCCGGCAATCTGCTGATCCGAAGCCGGCAGCAGGATTTTGAATGTCGTCCCCTTGCCCGGTTCGCTATACACCCGCAGTGCGCCATGATGGCCGCGCACAATGCCCAGCACGGCGCTCATGCCCAGGCCGCGGCCGGTAAACTTGGTGGTAAAAAACGGATCGAACATCTTTTTCATCGTTTTCGCATCCATGCCGCAACCGCTGTCTGAGACTTCCAGGAACACATAGCGCCCGGGCTTCACATGCTCCGGTGAAATGGTTTCCGCCAGATAGGCGTCATCTGCCTGCATCACCCCGGAAGAGAACGCAATCACCCCGCTGCTATCCCCGATCGCTTCATTGGCATTGGTGATCAGGTTCAGAATCACCTGTTGTAATTGCGCTTCATCGGCTTCAACTGCTGGAAGTTGTTCGGTCAAATCATATTTGATGACCACATTCTTTCGGATCGAAACCTCCATCAACCGAGCCATGTCATGCACGATTTCAGACAGGTTGACCGCCTTGATCACAAATTGTCCTTTACCTGAGTAGGCCAGCATCTGCTTGCACAGTTCAGAGGCGCGCTGTGAGGCAGCTTCAATACGGGATAAGAACATTTTGGCCGGAGCGGTATCTTTCATTTGCCGCCCGGCCATGGCTGCGTTGCCCATGATTGCGGTGAGAATATTGTTAAAATCGTGTGCGATGCCTCCGGCCAGAATACCGAGGCTTTCCAGCCGCTGGGTGTGTTCAAGCTGTTGTTGCTGAAGCCGTTCTTCGGTGATATCCCGATCCACGCAAATCTGACGTTCCACCATTCCATTCTCATCGAACACCGGAGAAACACGGCGTGATAAAATGCGCGGGCCATGCGCCGTATTGATTTCAATTTCACCCTGCCAGACATGACCTGCCTGCACTGCGCCGACAACCTCCCTGTATTGATGGTCGCCACGTTGACCGCCACGCAGTTCCGCCGCGTATCGGCCGACCAGTTGTTGCTCTGTCAGCGAGTACAGCGCTGCTGCTGCAGGATTGGCCATTTCAATCACGCCAGCAGCATTCATCAACATCATCGGTTCGGCGCTCTGATCCACAGCCTGACGCAAATGCCGGTTTTTCCGTTCGGCTTCAATGCGCGTGGTCACATCGCGCATCATCACCAGCACACATGGCTCGCCATCCTGCTCAAAGGGACATCCCTGAACTTCAGCCCAGAACATACTACCATCCAACCTGATTAAACGCTCTACCACCAGCGGCGCCTTGCCGCCCTGTGCAACCTGCTCACGGATGCGACCGAGGACTTTGTCGCGATCATCCGGATGCACGCGCTCCAGTACTGGCGTGCCAATCAGCTGTTCAGGCGAATCTGCCCCGAAAGAAGTTGCTGCTGCCGGATTTGCGAACACCCACAGACCACGCTGGTGAATGCCGACCGCATCCGGGATTAAATCGAACAACTGCTGAAAGCGTGTTTCGCTGCGATGCAGGCTCTTCATCTGATCGGCAAGAAAATGGCGCAACTCCTCACGCCGGCGCTCCATGGCCAGCGTCATCTGCTGCAACTCCCTCGCCTCCTCCGATATCTTAACCGGCAGCATCCGCCAATTTTCCCGATCTGCCACCACAGAATCCCGGATCTGGCGCATATAATCGATCGGTTCATCGTCTTCATGCAGGGTATCAAGCAGCACCGACATCTTTACCTGCGACAAAAACGCCATGCAACGCATGCGCAGTGCATTTTCGACCAGCGCCCGGCTGATGGTTGCGACGCGGTCGGACTCAAAATGAGCGGCGCGCAGTTTCACGGGTGATGTTCATCCAGATCGATGCCGCAGGCCAGACCTTTGAGGTGGCCGAAAGCCTGCGCCACCATGTCAGCTCCGATAACCGAACCATGCTGGGGTAGAATGCGTTCGATATCCCAACGCTGCTCTATGCGCTCAAGCGCATGCTTCAATACACGGTTGGAGGGCATATAGGTTTGGTGCCATCCATCCATACGCGACAAAAATGAGGCATCCGTTGCCACTAAACTCCACTGCTCGGAAACGGCGCCGAAAATATCGCTGGTGAACAGGCTCTTTGTCTGCCCGTCATAG
>JALUYG010000390.1 GCA_027013105.1 Mariprofundus sp. | reverse complement strand
CCGGCGTTTTTTGCAGGGTCAACGCATCCAGCTGCATGAGACATCGGCTGATGCAGCAGAAGAACATGTGGCAGTATTCAGCCGTGATATCCTGCTGGGAACAGGCCTGTTGAAGCCGGGTTTGCGCCATATGGTGTTGCATCCGGCCAAAATCATGCCGTCGGCGCAAAAGAGGTTGCTATGAACATTCAACAGGGCAAAGGACAATCCGGAACGAAGCGGGAACAAAAACTGAAACGAAGAAATTATATCATGATGGCGTTTGCATTTGCCGGCGTGCTGTTGATCAGCCAGTTCAATGCAGGCCATCAGAGTGATGCGAAGGAGCATAAAATGGGACTGTTTACAAAAGCGCCGCAGGCCGGCGACAAGGATATTCCTGCCGGGAATCACATTAAAATCGAAACAAAACATGGCGAGATTCTGATCGAACTCTATCCCGATTCCGCCCCCAATACCGTGGCCAATTTCAAGGCGCTGGCCGGCAAGGGCTTTTACGACGGCCTGACATTCCACCGTGTGATCGCCGGATTTATGGCGCAGGGTGGCGATCCGGATGGCACCGGCATGGGTGGCCCCGGCTATAAAATCAAGGCTGAATTCAATGATCGCAAGCATGTTCGCGGCACCGTGGCGATGGCGCGCTCGGCCAATCCAGACTCAGCCGGCAGCCAGTTCTATATCTGCTTCGCGCCGCAACCGCATCTGGACGGCCAGTACACCATCTTCGGGCAGGTGATCGATGGCATGGATGTTGTCGACCAGATCAAACAGGGCGATGTGATGAGTAAAGTGTCCGTTCTGCCATAATCTGTTTGGCTTGCGACCTGTCAGAATGTTGAAGCGGATCGCATGGTGAAAAACAATCAGCAGCCTGATTAACTGTAAGGAATGCTCTCGCTGTATCGTCTAGTCATCACCCCATTGTAAAGGGTGAGTCGTCTGCGATGCAGAACGCATGTACGAATGTTATATCGTGTATATGCAAGGAGGGCGAAATGATCCAATTAACCGTTTTTAATAAGCTTTCTTTACAGCCTCCACTTGTGCCCTGGACAGCGAAGTTGTTCTGCAACATTACCCTGGCGCTGTTGGCAATGATTTTGTGGATGCTGCCACCCACTGCAGCGCAGGCAGCGACAGGCAGCATCAATGTGGATCTGACCTATGCTGCAGCGGGTATCGGCTATCAGACAGGAACCGCCAGCGTGACGCTGGGAAACGAGAGCGCCCGCTATAGGGTGAAGGGATTTCAATTTCTGGGCGGCGGCGTGTCGGAGTTTATAGGCGTTGGTACGGTGACCGGCGCACGCTCACTGAACGACCTGAATGGTGATTTTTCTGTGACAAGAGGTTCGATCTCCGCTGTTGTCGGCGGCGTTAGCATGAGCCTGCGCAATGAGTCCGGCGTGATCATTGAGCTTTCCGGCAAAACAACCGGGATAGATGTCTCTGCCGGGCCGGGCAAGCTGACATTTACACGTACAGATTCCATGAGGCATGTCCGCAATCAGCGGCGCGACGTCGCGATGCCGCGCCACGTTTCTGCCGGCGTTTTTTCAGGAAATACGGCGATGATTTCATCCTCACAAAAGTCAGGCGGGCATACGGGGTTTATGCCGGGCCTGGATAAGTATTTGCCCCACATTGGTTTGTATGCCTATACCATGAGTCATGCCAGGGCAAGCAATCCACCGGATTTACTGGGTGGGCCGATAAGGGTTGGTTTGGTGAAAAAGAACACCGGTACGCACTGGATATTGCCCGGCCCCCGCGCTGTGGATCCGGTCGTGTTCGGCACGCCGGCGCACCCTGCCGGTTGGGAGCAGGCGCCGTTTCCGTTGATCGGCATGCAGCCCGGTTGGTTGCGCTCTGAAAACGGTAGGTACACGATCGTAGATCATGCCACGCCGTTCTCTGACTGGAAGGCGTCGGGTGTTGGCAGTGTCAGGATGAAGCTGGTGGATGCGACGGCCATTGATGGCGCCAGAACCAAGGATAAGGTTGATTTTGATGCGACATTCAAGAGTCCGGATGATAAATTTATCTATCGTGTGGTGGTGAAGAAAGCGCTGCCGCACGGCAAGGGTTATCCTTTTTTCGGCGGCGTGGTGACCAATCATCTGATGCACGGTGGCACGGCCATTGGCACGCGTTTGATGCCGACCGAGTTTGTTTATGCCGGTTTTTGGGGTATTGGAAAGATTTACCGCAATGGCAAGTTGGTGAACGATGGACAGATTGTCCATATGATGATTGGCGAGCAGGTTCGTGACGGTAAGCATGAATTGCAGTTTGACGGTGGCGTGGATCCGCACGGCGTCACCATGCACCTGATGGTGCCGCCATATAAAGCGACGCCGCATGGCCCTGTGCTGGCCCCGGTGAAAACCGGTTATGCGCCGTTTCCTGCCATTAAGAAACTGATGATGGCGAAGATGAAAATGTTGGAAGCGTCAAAGACCATGACAGCGGCAGAGAAGAAGGCTGCGAAGAAACGCATGATGGAAGTCAAGGCGTTGATGGCGCACACCAGGGAGAAGATGGTGCAGGCGATGATGGAGGGCAACAAGTTCTTCGGTCAGCCGTTCCTGCACGTCATGTTCGGCATGCGCCGATCCGATTTGCGTATTGGCCATTGAATCATCCCCAGGAACTCCATGCTGACAGCGGGGCGCTTTATAGTGAGAGACAGGATGAGGGAAAGATCGTGTAATCTTTATTGCTGTTTTTCGACTCTTGGATTGAGGTCGCAGCCATCATAATGAATGCGGATGGTTGGTGGAAATTGATCTGACACAGGAGAAAAACAATGAGAAATAGAGCAAGAAAACAGCGATCAAAAATAACATGGGTCGTGCTGATTCTGTCGGCAGGCTTGTTGGGCGGCTTGCCGGTCGTCGCCCAGGCCGACGACCTGACCGTGCAGGTTAAGGCGTCGGGATCGGTATCCGACGTTGTGGATCGGCTGAAGAGCATGGTGCACAAGAACGGCATGATGGTGATGGGAGAACTGCATCAGGGCAGGGTGATGTCCATGGTCGGTTTGAGCATTGAGTCCGAAAGTATTTTTGTGGGTAATGCCACGGTGGGCAAGAAGCTGTTCGGAGCCAATCCGGGCGCCGGTATTGCTGTGCCGGTGCGCATCAATGTCTATAAAGCTGCAAATGGTTCAACCATGGTCGCCTATGTGCCGCCTTCACGCGTGCTTTCCGTTTATCACAACCGCAAGATCAACAAAGTGGCGAGCATGCTCGATGGCAAGCTGAAGAAAATGACTGGCATGCTGGGCGGCATGTAGGCATGGCAACCGGGAATGAACCGGAGGTTTGATGAAGATGCCCTGTCACGCTGAACCCCTGCAAACTCCGCCGCTGGATGGCGTGTTTTCATCCGGCCGCATGGGCGAGACTTTAACCAGCCTGCTGATTCTGGCGTCAGCGGGTGTTTCTCCCAATATTTTTGTGGCGGCTCAGGCCGGCATCGCCGATATGAAGGTGATGGGGCTGTGGCTGCTGTTGCCCTCTATCGGCGTGCTGCTGGCAGGGCTGCTGTTTGCCCGTTTGGGCGGCTACGCCCGACTGGTCAACAGGGTGTTGGCCGGGGCAGGCGCCGGGGTCATTGCCACGGTCGGGCTGGAAGCGGTGCGTATGTACAGTTTTCATCATGGCGGCATGCCCGGCGATCTGCCGAGACTGATGGGGGTGTTGTTGACAGATCAGTTCATGGAGGGGCCGTCGAATATGTCGGACGCCCTCGGTTACGCCTATCATTACTGGAACGGCGCTTCATTCGGCATCATTTTCGCCGTCTTGCTGGGCAGGAAAACGATACTCTGGGGTATTGCCTACGGCATGATTATTGGCACCGTATTTTTATTGAGTCCACCCGTACAGGCGCTTGGCATTGGTTTCATGGGCGAAGATATGCCAACCATGCCGTTGACTGTCTACGTCGCCCATTTTATCTATGGCGGCCTGCTCGGCTGGCTCTGTCGTTGCTGGATCAGGCATGAGGGATGGTTGCTGGCGAAGGGATGATTAAGGAAACTCTGAACAACCCGGAACTTTTGCGCCCTTAAGCTTATGCCTGCGCTGTGAGGATGGCGCGGACAGGGGCGGGGTAGCCTTCGATGGTGCGGCCGGGATCGTTCGGGTCGAGAAAATCGGCCAGCGATTCAAATCTCATCCAGTCGGTGCTGCGCTGTTCTTCCGTGCCGGTCGGGCTGATATCGATCGTCCTGATATGGTGGAAACCGGCGCGTTTGAGCCACAGGCGCAACATCGCTACCGACGGGATAAACCAGACATTGCGCATTTTAGCATAGCGCCCCTGCGGCATCAGGCAGCGCTGTGCATCGTTCCTGGCCTGTGGCGTATCGAGCACCAGCGTATCGAGCACCAGTTCGCCGCCGCGCTGCAGCAGTGCTTTGAGCTCCAGCAGATGATCAATCGGCGAGCGACGGTGGTAGAGAATGCCCATCGAAAACACGGTGTCGAAACAGCCCATATCGCCCGGCATCGTTTCAATGCCGACCGGCAGAATAAAAGCGGGTGCAGCGGGCAGGTAGCGTTTGATGGCGGCGAACTGCATCGAAAACAGGGCGGTCGGATCGATGCCGATGGCCAGCGTTGCACCGGCGCCGAGCATGCGCCAGAGGTGGTAGCCGCAGCCGCAGCCGACATCGAGCACCGTGCGCCCGGTCAGCGGCGTGATCTCGTTTTTCAATCGATCCCATTTCCAGTCGGAGCGCCATTCGGTGTCGATATGCACGCCGAACAGCTCGAACGGCCCCTTGCGCCACGGGTGCAGCTGTTTCAGCGCCAGCTCGAGGGCTTGTGTCGGATCAGAGGTGTCGGATGCAGTGCCGATTTTTACCGCTGCGGCATCGAGACGAACTTCGGAGGGGGCAGTATCGGGCAGGGCGTCCAGACCGCGCTGCCAGCGGCTGTAATCGCCATGTTTCAGCACGTTCGACCAGCCGGATTCGTTCAACTTGCCCAGTTGATCGGCGAACGCAGTCAGCGGCGAAGGCGACAGGTAGTCGCGCAGCCGGGCTGCCTCATG
>JALUYG010000389.1 GCA_027013105.1 Mariprofundus sp. | reverse complement strand
AGCACTCATGCCTGTGATGAAACCGGTTGATAAAGCCTCGGTCGCCGCTAGCCGTCAGCCAGAGCGTCAATCGAAGCAGGCTGCGCATGCCGCCGTTGCCGTCGCCGCTGCCAAAGCGCCTGTGCGGCAAGGGCGAGGTGAATCAGCAGCGCAGCGCGTGCGATCCATGCCGGCATCAGCGCAATCCATGCTGCTGGCGAATATCCGTTACCCCCGGCTGGCGCGCCGGCGCGGCTGGCAGGGCAAGGGCGAGTTTCAACTGGCGATTGTCAGTCAGAGCATCCGCAGTATCACCACTCTGGCCTCCACCGGCCATGCCATTCTGGATCGCGCTGTGCAGCGAGGATTATCCGGCGTTGGTCATATCCCGGTTGCCGATGGACAGTATCGGCTGCCTGTCGCATTTCGCCTGCAATGAAGTCCGCCTCGGTGACCTCCGGGCTGCTGATGCGCACCATCGGTTTTTGGCTGCTCTGCATCACTCTGCCGCAGCCGGCGGCGGCGGAGCGGATTCTGGCGCTATCGCCGCATGTGTGTGAAATACTCTATGCCATCGGCGCCGGTGATGAGATTGTCGGTGCGGTCGATTATTGCGACTACCCGGAGGCTGCCAAACGGCTGCCGCGCATCGGCAGTTATACCGGCATCAATCTGGAAGCGGCGCTGAGACTGAAGCCGACGATGGCCATCATTTCCGGCACCAGCCGTCAGCAAGCGCCATTGCGGTCGCTGGGGATTCGTGTAATTCGCAGCGCGCCGCAAAGCGTCGATGACGTGCTGGCGGATATTCGTCGTATGGGCCGGCTGAGCGGCCATGCCAGAGAGGCCAATGCGCTGGCGGAAGAGATGCAACAGCGTCTGAACACGCTGGCGGTAGCGCGTCGGCAGCGATCGGCGAGCGTGTTTTATGAGATTTGGAACGATCCGTTGCAAACCGTCGGCGGCAAGGGATTTATCAATGATATGTTGCAGCGGGCGGGGCTCAAAAATGTGTTTGCCGCCATCCCGATGGAGACGCCGCGCACCAATCTTGAAGCCGTATTGCGCGCCGCACCCGCCGTGGTCATCATACCATCGGAGCATCGCGATGTTGCTGCGCGCGCCCGATATTGGCGCCACTGGCTGGGCCAGGGTGTGCGGATCATCGTGGTGAATCCCGATCTGATACATCGCCCCGGCCCGCGCATTATCGATGGTATCGTATCACTGCAACAGGCGCTGGAGAAAAAACCATGAGTAAGCAGTTCAGCAATTCGGAGCGCGAAGCCATTTACGGGGTAATCCATGCACGCCGCGATATGCGCCATTTTGCCGGCGGCGCGGTGGCTCCGGATGCCTTGAAGCGGATTCTCGATGCCGCCCATGCAGCACCGTCGGTCGGTTTTATGCAGCCATGGCGCTTTGTGCGCATTACCCGGCCTGAACTGCGGGATGAGTTGATTGCGTTGGTTGAAGCGGAAAAAGATAAAACAGCCGACCGGATGGATGAACGTAAAGCCGAATTCATGCGGCTGAAGGTCGAAGGCATCCGCGACTGCGCCGAGCTGATCGCCGTGGTGCTGGCACCTGATGACGGCACGCTCTTCGGACGCCGCACGATGCCAGATGAGATGGCGCTCTGTTCGGTCTCCTGCGCGATTGAGAATATGTGGCTGGCGGCGCGGGCGGAAAATCTCGGCATGGGCTGGGTCTCTTTCTTCGAACCGGCCGATGTGGCGCGTCTGCTCAACTGCCCCGATGGCGCCAAACCGATCGCGCTGCTCTGCCTCGGCCCGGTCAAGGCATTCTACGATAAACCGATGCTCGAATCCGAAGGCTGGCGCAGCCGGGAGCACATCGACGCCGTGCTGGGCAAAAACCGATATCCTTTAGCCACAGATAAACGCAGATGAACACAGATGAAATAACCGAAAAGATTATTGGCTGTGCTTATACAGTGGCAAATGAACTGGGAGCGGGATTCCTCGAAAAGGTGTATGAAAATGCATTGTGCATTGAATTGACCGGGCAGGGGCTTCAGGTATCGCAGCAGCAACCGATTGTGGTTAAATATCACGATCAGGTTGTAGGTGAATATTTTGCCGATTTGATTGTTGAAGCAGCTGTGATTATCGAATTGAAGGCTGTGCGCTCAATCGATCCCGTCCATCAGGCGCAACTGCTGAACTATCTGAAAGCCACTGGCATACATACCGGCCTACTGTTGAACTTCGGAACACCGCGCCTTGGTATCAAGCGCACGGTTAATGGGACTGATAATAATTTAACCACAGATAAAAGCAGATGAACACAGATATATGTATATCCAGGAAAACCCTGTTAAATAGCGAGGCAACAACCAGCCATTCACGCTATGGAGGGATGCGTTATTATAAATGGTTTTATCTGTGTTCATCTGTGTGCATCTGTGGCTATAAAAGGTTTTTTCTTTCATGAATGCGCTGATGATTCAGGGCACGGCGTCTGGTGTAGGTAAGTCTGTATTGGTGGCAGGCCTGTGCCGTTTACTGGCCAGAAATGGTATCTCGGTGGCGCCATTCAAGCCGCAGAATATGAGCAACAATGCTGCGGTCACCATCGATGGTGGTGAGATCGGCCGGGCGCAGGCGCTGCAGGCGCTGGCCTGTGGTATTGAGCCGACGGTCGATATGAATCCGGTGCTGATCAAGCCGGAGGCCGATCAACAGGCGCAGCTGGTGGTGCGCGGCAAGGCAGTTGGTCATCTGCATGCCAGGCGCTTTCGCGAGGATCGCATCGGCTGGCTCGATACGGTGCTGGCCTCGTTCCATCGTCTGCAGTCGCAATATGATGTTGTGATTGTCGAGGGGGCAGGCTCACCGGCCGAGCCCAATCTGCGCGATGGCGATATCGCCAATATGGGCTTCGCCGAAGCGGCCGATCTGCCGGTCTGGCTGGCCGGCGATATCGATCGTGGCGGCGTCTTTGCCTCACTGAAAGGCTCGCTCGATATCCTCTCCGAATCCGAGCGCAAGCGTGTCGCCGCGCTGCTGATCAACCGCTTCCGCGGCCATCGGGCCCTGCTCGATGATGCCCTGATCTGGCTGGAGAAGAGAACGAACAAACCTGTTGCAGGTGTGATCCCCTGGCTGCCACTGGAACTCCCCGAAGAGGATGCTCCCTATCGTCACTCAGGTTCGGCTGACGCCTCTCCACTGAACCCTGACCCCTTCAATATCGCCGTGATTACTTATCCGCGCATCTCCAATCATGACGATATCGATCCGCTGGCTGCCGAGGCGGGCGTCAGTCTCCGCTTTGTCCGTTCACCGGATGAATTGCAGCCGGCCGATCTGATCATCCTGCCGGGCTCCAAACATGTCGCTTCCGATCTGCAGTGGCTGCACGATCACGGCTTCGTACCTGCGCTGGAGCGGCATCTGCGCTATGGCGGCAAGCTGCTCGGCATCTGCGGCGGGCTACAGATGCTGGGCGAGGCGATCCGCGATGGTGGTGTCGAGGGTGAATCGACTGCCGGGCTGGGCTGGCTGCCATTGAGCACAACCATGCAGGCGGAGAAAACAGTGCGCCGGGTCGATCGGTCTGCCGCTTTCCCGGCCGGTTGCCGTGTGACCGGCTATGAAATTCATCACGGTCAGAGCGATGCCGACCCCGTCCTGTTCCCGTTTGCAGCGCGCTCGGATGACGGGCAGCTCTGGGGCAGCTATCTGCACGGCCTGTTCGAGCAGGGGGCGTTCCGCAAGGCCTGGCTGCAGGCACTCGGTTTCGGGAATGGTGACGGTTGCGATCAGCAACAGCGTACACTGGCTTCGCTCGATCGGCTGGCCGATGCATTGGAGCGCGAGCTGCGCCCCGAACTGCTGGCGCCGCTGCTGCAGGGGAGCTGCGCAGCATGACAGTGATTGCCGCGCTTCTGCTGGAGTGGCTTATCGGCGATCCGGCGAACCGCTGGCATCCGGTGGCATGGTTCGGCCGCTGGGCCGGCTGGTGCGAATCGTTTCTCTATGGCGACGACCGAACGAGCGGCGCGATCTGCTGGCTGTTTGTTATTGCGGCGCCACTGGCTCTGATCTGGGGGATGCATACGGTGATCGGCTGGCCGTTCGATCTGCTGCTGCTATGGTTCACGATCGGATGGCGTTCGCTGTTTGCGCATGTGCGCGCCGTGCTGGATGCAGAGAGCCTGTCTGAGGCGCGCCGCGCGGTGGGGCTGATCGTCAGCCGCGACACTGGCGATATGGATATGGCGGATACCCGCCGGGCCGCACTCGAATCGCTGGCCGAGAACGCCTCCGATGCGGTGGTTGCGCCGCTGTTCTGGTTTGTCGTGGCAGGCCCTGTCGGGGCCGCCCTCTATCGCATGATCAACACGCTCGATGCGATGTGGGGCTACCGCAATGCACGCTATGAACGCTTCGGATGGTGCGCTGCAACAGTGGATGATCTCGCCAACTTGCTGCCGGCTCGCATTACGGCGCGTCTGATGTTGTGGGTTGGCCACACAGCAAGCTGGCATGAGATCAGGCAGCAGGCAGAAACACATACTTCACCCAATGCAGGCTGGCCGGAGGTGGCGCTCGCCTTTGCCGCCGATGTGCAACTGGGTGGGCCGGTGATGCGCGGTGGCGTGGTGGATGATCGGCCACAGTACGGGCCGGAATCGGCGCGCCCGGTTGATGCGATCGCTGCATTCGAGGCACTGAATGTTGTGCGGAATACGTTGCTGCTGGCCGCTGCACTGGCGCTGGGGATTTCGCTTGTCTGGTGATCTGCTGCCGCACGGTGGCGGGGTTGAGGCTGCGGCCGCCGCATGGCGCTGTGAGCCGGATACGATTCTCGATCTCTCTACCGGCCTGCATCCGGCCGGCCCGCCGGCATGGTTGAATATGTGGCTGCGCGAGCATGCCGCACTGGCCGGCCGCTATCCCGATGCGCATGGTGAGCCGGCCCGCAGCGCGCTGGCCGATGCGTTTGCTGTGTCGCCTGAGCAGGTTGTGATCACAGCCGGTGCGCAGGCGGTGATCGAGGTGATCTTTCAAGCAATGGGGTGGCGCTCGGTGGCGATTCGGACACCCTGCTACAGTGAGCCG
>JALUYG010000388.1 GCA_027013105.1 Mariprofundus sp. | reverse complement strand
TGACGCAGGAAATGGAAACGGGTCAGTTCACTCTGATGCGACGCATCCGAATAGACAATGACGCTATCATTCTCGGTGGAGCGGGCCGGAAACAGGCCGAAGATGGCGCGCGGTGTGAACCAGCCCTTTTCAATGATCGTATCCAGCCACCGGTTGGCTTCATCGAACAGCTTTTGCGCCTCCTTGCCCTTGTGCGGATCGGAGAGAATGCGCGGGTATGCGCCGTTGAGCTCCCATGCGCCGAAAAATGGCGTCCAGTCGATGAAGTCGCGGATCTCATCCAGAGGCAGATGGTCGAGCACGGTGACGCCCGGCTGCTGCGGCGCCGGCGGAATATCGCCGGGATCAATCTTCACCCGATTGGCGCGCGCTTCGGTCAGCGTCAACCAGTCGATCTGCTGCTGGCGACCGAGATAACGATCGCGCACGCCCTTGTACTCTTCTCTGATTTTTTGCACAAAATCGGCGCGATTGAGTTCGGAAATAAGATTCTGGGCCACGCCGACAGCGCGCGAGGCGTCTTTCACCCAGATCACAGGCTCATCGTATTCCGGCTCGATTTTGACGGCGGTATGGGCTTTGGATGTGGTGGCGCCGCCCAGCATGATGGGTAGACGGTAATTCAGCCGGGTCATCTCTTTGGCGATATGCACCATCTCATCGAGACTCGGCGTGATCAGGCCGGATAGACCGATGATATCAACATCGTGCTTTTTGGCCTCTTCCAGAATGGTGGACGCCGGCACCATGACGCCGAGATCGATCACCTCGAAGTTATTGCACTGCAGCACAACGCCGACGATATTCTTGCCGATATCGTGGACATCGCCCTTTACCGTCGCCATCAACACTTTGCCGTTGGAAGCGTCGGCGCCGGCGGTTTTGCCCGCCTCGATATAGGGCATCAGCCAGGCCACGGCTTTTTTCATGACGCGGGCGGATTTCACCACTTGCGGCAGGAACATCTTGCCGTCGCCGAACAGATCGCCGACCACATTCATGCCGTCCATGAGCGGCCCTTCAATCACCTCGATCGGCGTATCGAACAGCAATCGCGCTTCTTCGGTATCTTCATCCACATAGCTGTCGATGCCTTTGACCAGCGCATGCTCCAGACGCTTGGCGACCGGCAGCTTGCGCCATTCATCATCGGCTTTTTTGGCCTGGACGCCGTCGCCGCGATAGTTGTCGGCGATATCCAGTAAGCGCTCGGTGGCGTCGTCGCGACGGTTGAGCACCACGTCTTCAACACACTCACGCAACTCTTCCGGCAGATCGTCGTAAACCGCCAGCTGGCCGGCATTGACGATGCCCATATCCATGCCCTGTTGGATGGCGTGGTAGAGGAAAACGGAGTGAATCGCTTCGCGCACCGGGTTGTTGCCCCGGAACGAGAAGGAGACATTGGAGACGCCGCCGGAGATCATGGCGTGCGGCAGGTTTTGCTTGATCCAGCCGGTGGCGTTGATGAAATCGACGGCATAGTTGTTGTGCTCTTCAATGCCGGTGGCGATGGCGAAGATGTTGGGATCGAAAATAATATCTTCGGGCGGAAAATTGCAGCTTTCGGTCAGAATGCGGTAGGAGCGCTCGCAGATGGAGATTTTGCGCTCGTAGGTGTCGGCCTGCCCCTCCTCATCGAAGGCCATCACAATCACCGCCGCGCCGTAATCGCGCACCAGCCGGGCCCGCTCGATAAAGGCGGCTTCGCCCTCTTTGAGCGAGATCGAGTTGACCACGCCCTTGCCCTGAATGCATTTGAGGCCGGCTTCGATAATCTCCCATTTGGAGGAGTCGATCATCACCGGCACGCGGGCAATATCCGGTTCGCCGGCGATCAGGTTGAGGAAGGTGGTCATAGCGGCGACGCCGTCGAGCATCGCTTCATCCATATTAACATCGATAATCTGGGCGCCGTTTTCCACCTGTTCGCGGCAGATATCGAGCGCCGTGGCGTAGTCGCCGGCCATCACCAGCCGTTTGAATCGCGCCGAGCCGGTGACATTGGCGCGTTCGCCGACATTGACAAACAGGCTATCCTTGTTGATATGCAAAGGCTCCAGGCCGGAGAGGCGACACTGAATATCGGGGTTCGGAGCGGGGCGGGGCGCAATGCCGGCCACCGCTTCAGCCATGGCGCGAATATGATCGGGGCCGGTGCCGCAGCAGCCGCCGATAATATTCAGAAAGCCGGATTCGGCCCACTCCCTGATTTCGGCGGCCATATCTTCCGGCGTTTCGTCATAACCGCCAAAGGCGTTGGGCAGGCCGGCGTTGGGGTGGGCGTTGATGCCGCACGAAACAGTGTTGGAGAGCTCTTCGACATATTGACGCAGTTCGCCGGCTCCCAGGGCGCAATTCAGGCCGATCGAAACCGGCTCGGCATGCGCCAGTGAGTTATAAAAAGCGGTGGCCGTCTGGCCGGAGAGGGTGCGTCCGGAAGCGTCGGTGATGGTGCCGGAAATCATGATCGGCAGGCTGACGCCGCTCGATTCAAAGTATTGTTTGACGGCAAACAGGGCGGCTTTGGCGTTGAGCGTATCGAACACCGTTTCGATCAGAATAATATCGGCGCCGCCGTTGATCAGGCCGCGCGTCGCCTCAGCATAGGTGTCGACCAGTTGATCGAATGTGATATTGCGAAAACCGGGGTCGTTGACATCCGGAGACAGCGAACATGTCCGCGAAGTAGGCCCCAGCACGCCGGCGACAAAACGTGGCTGTTCGGCTGTGGCTATATCATCAGCGGCTTCTCGCGCCAGCGCAGCGCCGGTTTTGTTCAGTTCATACACCAGCGATTCCATGCCGTAATCGGCCATCGATACAGCATTGGCGTTAAATGTGTTGGTTTCAATAATATCCGAACCGGCTTCAAGATAGGCGATGTGTATATCCCGAATGATCTGCGGCTGCGTCAGCGACAGCAGATCGTTGTTGCCCTTGAGCTCACTGGCCCAGTCGGCAAAACGCTCGCCGCGATAATCGGCTTCTTCCAGTCCATGCGTCTGGATCATGGTGCCCATGGCGCCGTCCAGGATCAGGATGCGCTGCTTCATCTGCTGTAGTAATAGATTAGTTCGATTGATGACGGAGTTCATGGCGACGCACGCTATCAGTAGTCGGGGCGCTATAGAATACGATTTTACATTTGCTCTGGCTGTTTCATGGTTTTGTGCTATATTAAGGCGGAGAAAATATGTTCATCGATCAGGGACGTGCGCACGGTTATGGAAGACATTCAGGCGAAGACAATTCGGGGAGGAGAAGAGAACCCCGGAACAACTGCAGAAAACAGTCATTTTAGCCGTCCCCGGCGTATGCTGCAAACGAATGCATCAGTTGCATCGAAACTACAGCTGGTGCTGGATATCGTGTTGGTGGATGCGCTGCTCTATCTGATCGCATATCTCAAAGGCATTCATGATTTTTCGATTTACCACTTTCCTGCTATTGTGACGCCGGTATTGATGTGGTTGATCTATTCCAACTCCGGCGTTTATCGCCGCTTTTCGGGCAATATGAGCAGATCAGCAGCTGTCATGTGGGCCTGGGCGAAAGTAGCGGCTATGCTGATTGTTCTGGCGTTTCTCGTTAAGGCGAGTGAAGCCTATTCACGGCAGGTGATCATCACCTGGATCTGCGTTAGCGCGATTATGCAATCTGTAGTTCACACTGTGATGGAGAGTGTGATTCGCACATACAAGGCGAAATATGTACAGCCCATTCCCAGTCTGATGGTGGGAAACAGCCGTATGGGGGGGTATCTGGCGGCTCATATCAACAGGAACCCGTGGATTGCCCATAAGATTGTCGGAGTGATCTCCGATGATGACGGTAGTGAAGAGCAGACCTGGCATTTTAGCGGTTTGCCAAAGCTGGGGGATTTAGATGATTTGCGCAGTATGGTGGAGAAATACGAGGTCAAACGTGTCTATTTTGCCTTGCCGATGAAAACTTCGCATCAGGTGCGGGAGTTGCAGATGCAGTTGATCGACTTGAATGTCGATATCGTCTGGGCGCCCGATATCTTCGGGTTGCATATGACCAGCCCCAGTGTCAGGGAAGTTGCAGGCGTGCCGTTGTATTATCTGTCAGAAAGCCCGCTGGTTGAAGGTGCGCGGATGAGTAAGCTGATTATGGATAAAGTGCTTGCTTCTGTTGCGCTGGTGCTGTTGGCGCCGGTGATGATCGGAGCGGCTATTGCCGTCAAATTCAGTTCGCCCGGTCCGGTATTTTTCAGGCAGGAGCGACATGGGCTGGATGGAAAAATTATCGGCGTGCTGAAATTCCGTAGCATGAAAGTGCACCAGGAGTCGGAAGGCGTTGTCAAACAGGCGACAAAGCATGATGCCAGGGTGACGCCGGTGGGGGCGTTCCTGCGTAAAAGCAGTATTGATGAGTTGCCGCAACTGTTCAATGTACTCAAGGGGGAGATGTCGCTGGTGGGGCCCAGGCCGCATGCCAGGGAGCACAACCACTATTATGCCGATAAAATTGTGGCATATATGTCCCGCCATCGGATTCTGCCCGGTATGACAGGGCTGGCGCAGGTCAATGGCTACCGCGGTGAGACAGATACGCTGGAAAAAATGGAAAAACGTGTGGAGTATGATCTGGCGTATATCAATAACTGGTCGATATGGCTGGATATCCGCATTATGATCAAGACAGTGTTTACGCTGTTGTCAAAAAATGCATATTAATCCAAGGGATTATGTGTTTAAAATACGCTTTTTTGAATAGAAGAATACAAAAGTAATAGCCACTGATTGCACGAATTATCACGAATTTTAAATGCTTGTAATCCGTGTAAATTCGTGGAATCAGTGGCTTGCTCGTTAGTTTGATGAAGGAGATCTGCATGAGTCAGAAAAAAAGTAGCAATGTGGTGTGGCATCAGGCCACGGTGACACGGGCGCGACGGGAGGCGCTTAATGGTCATCGCAGTGCGATCCTCTGGTTTACCGGCCTCTCCGGCGCAGGAAAATCGACGCTGGCGCATGCGGTTGAAGAGCAACTGCATCAGTCGGGTATTCGCACCTTTGTGTTTGATGGCGATAATGTGCGCCATGGTCTCTGC
>JALUYG010000387.1 GCA_027013105.1 Mariprofundus sp. | reverse complement strand
CACCCACCGCTGCCAGCGGCGTGTAGTGTGTCTCCCAGCCCTCGGGCTGGGAGTGGATTGAAACCGGAACTCGCCCCATGTTGTGGTTTGTCTGGCCTGTTGCGCATGACCTGTCGCCGCATCAGGCTGCCACGCAACAAGCGCCACGGGCTTTGTCTGTGTCGAAGCGGGGGGGGTGGCGGATGTTGTTGTGGATAGCATACACCTGCCGGGCCGCCAAGACCCCGGCCGGCATCGGCGTCCGGTAGAGGTTCAGATGCGAATGAAAGTGTCAAATCTGAGCAGAATAATGTTGTTCAAGTCGTGACGACCGGAGAGAAACTGAAAGTAGCTGTCAGGCTGGGCAATATCAGAAGCGTTGGCGTTGTTTGTTTCATGTTAACCTTGCAGCGCCAGCGCGGTAAAAGCGGCCATGCCGGCGGCCATGGACGATTCATCGATATCAAAGCAGGGGTGGTGCAGCGGATAGCGCGTTTCCGGGCCGCTGCCGGTGCCCAGGCGAAACAGACAGCCGGGGAAAGCGTGCAGGAATTCAGCAAAATCCTCACCGCCCATGGATGGTTCATTGATCTCGATAAGTCTTATATCGGGATTCATTTCTTCAAATATTGCGCGTGATTGGCTTAGTAACTTCGAGTCGTTGATTAATACCGGCGTGGCCTGTTTCAGGTTGAACCGGGCTGTTGCCCCCCAGGCTTCGGCTGTTTGGCGGATGATTTGATCCATGCGGGTGCGAATCTCCTCATGCACTTCAGGATTCAGGCTGCGGAAGGTGCCGGAAAAACAGATATGGTCGGGAATTACATTGCCGGCATGGCCGCCATGAATTTGTCCAATGGTCAGTACGGCGGGGTGCAACGGATTAACCCTGCGGCCGACAATCTGGTGCAGGGCCTGAATCATCTGACTGGCGACCAATACCACATCGACGCATTCATGCGGTCGGGCCGCATGCCCGCCTCGCCCTTTGATTTCGACATCAAACATATCGGCAGCGGCGCACATCGGGCCACGACGTAAACCGATCGAGCCAGCCGGCAGATAGGGGTAGACATGCAGGGCGTATATGCGGGCGGGTTTGAAATCCTGGAACAGATGATCGCGCAGCATGGCTGATGCGCCTTCGCAAGTCTCTTCGGCCGGCTGGAATATGAAGGCGATATTGTGATGGAGCTTCTCCCTGAACTGATGCAGCAGGCGCACCACCCCGAGCAGTATGGCTGTATGCGCATCATGGCCGCAACTGTGGGATACGGCATCCAACTGCGAGCGATAGGGGCGCACTTTGGCATCGGCGATGGGCAGGGCGTCCATATCGGCGCGGAAAGCGATCCATGGTCTGGCGGCGTCTGTTTCCAGGCGGGCCAATACGCCATGACCGCCGACGCCTTCACGCACATCCAGCCCATATTCTCTGCAGATGGCGGCGACGCGCTGCGCTGTTCTCTCTTCCTGCCCGGAAAGTTCCGGTTGCTGATGCAGTTGGCGGCGGATTGTCACAGTCTCGGGCATGATTGCATCGACAGCTTGTTTCAACTGTTCGGGTTTCAACTGTCCGGTTCCCAACTGTTCCGAGCCCAACTGTTCGCCGCTGATGCTGCTACGGTTGTTCGGCTTCATTGACGCCACCCGTCCTGATGCCGCATAGATTTTACCATGGTTGCGAAGTCTCCCGAATTCTGGTATAGATTCTGTTGCATATCTGCGCCGCAGCCATGTCGCCGCCAGTGCGGGATGCGATCTTCGACAATGGTCAGCTCACCACAGTCCGCGCCTTCTGCTGCAAGTGTTTCCAGCCGCTGTTGCAGCCAGTCCAGCAGCGGAACCAACTCTTCACTGAACGGATCAATCATGGTGGCATGGATGCCGTAACGGCAGGCGCGCCAGCGATTTTCACGAATCAGCGACGGGTGAACCCTGGCTCGCTGCTCTTTTTTCATCGCCGCAATCGCTTCGGCCCGCACGTAAGCGATGTAAGCTGCCGTATCACCATCGCAGCCGGGCATATCTCCGATTCTGATTTCCAGCGTACCGAAATCCGGGTGCGGTCGCATTTCCCACCAGATATCACGCACCGAATCGATACTACCGGTAGCCATCAGGCGGGCGGCGCAGTGCTCAAAATCCTGCCAGTCGTTAAAATAGAACGGCATACCTCCCTGACTTAAACCCTCGAAAATTTTAATGCGGCTGGCCATCAGGCCGGTTGCTTCGCCATGCCAGAACGGGGAGTTGGCCGAGATGGCCAGAAATACAGGCATGATCGGTAGCAGTTGATTCATAGCGCGAATGCAACTGTCGCCATCGGGCATGCCGATATGGGCGTGAATACCGCAGATATTGAACCTGCGCGCCACCCAGCAGAGCCGTTGCAGCAGCCGGGCATAGCGCGGATCATCGCTAACCTGTTGCTCGCGCCAGTGCGAAAACGGGTGGGTGGAGGAGCTGAGCAGGGCGGCATGCTGCTCATCCAGCACGTTATCCACTGTGGCGTAGAGTTGGCGTAGCTGATGCATGGCATCGGTCGTGTTGGTGTGGATGTCTGTATTGATTTCAATGATGGAGGTGAACAGTTCCGGCTTGATGCGCGGCGTATCGCCAACGATGGCGAACACATCGGGCGCAGCCGGAATCTGCCTCCCTGAATCCGCATCCACGCACATCCACTCCATCTCCACGCCAAGCGTGCCGGGCGCAGAGCGATGAAAAGCGATGCTGTCGGCTCGATACTCCATCACTAAACTATAACGCTTCGGCAACTGTAAGGAAACATCGGTTTGTTCTGCCGTGGTGAAATGCTTTTGATTTTCGGCATTCATTGGCAGCATGCCGAACATGAATTCCCGACCAACCCTTTCCGAGCCCGGCCTGCTGTTTATGGATATGGATTCCACGCTGATACAGTGTGAATGCATTGATGAAATTGCAGGGTTTCTCGGCATCAAACAGCAGATATCCGCCATTACTGAACGCGCCATGCGCGGCGAACTGGATTTCGCCGCCTCGCTCACCGAGCGGGTGCAGTTGTTGAGCGGGCTGGATGCCAGCGTGCTTGATCGGGTTTATGAGGAGTGCATCGAGCTGACCGATGGCGCAGAGTTGTTGATTGCCACGCTGAAGCAGCATGGCTGGAAAGTTGGCCTTGTTTCCGGCGGTTTCACCTGGTTTACCGACAAACTGGAGCAGCGGCTCGGGCTGGATTTTACCCGTTCCAATGTGCTCGACATTCAAAACGGCAAGCTGACCGGTCGCATCATCGGCGATATTGTCGATGCCGACACCAAGCGTCGCTGTCTGCTGGAACAGGCTGAGATCCATGCTATCCCGATTCGGCAAACCGTGGCCATCGGGGATGGCGCCAACGATCTGCCGATGATTCATGCCTCGGGCCTCGGCATCGCCTTCCATGCCAAACCGACCGTCATCGAGCAGGCGCCGTACGCAATTTGTGAAGGCGGACTGGAGCAGGTGTTGACGCTGATCGGCCATGGTCGCTCTGACTAACGCGCATGGACTTTTTCCACCCCGTGATTGAAACATTATCACAGGGTGGAAATGTCCATGCAAGCGCGTTGTTTGTTTCATGTTAACGTTGCAACAGGCTTGAGTTCGGGCGAAGGCAGGCTTGACACGGCGGCCCGTGCTATTTAGCAATCCACCTGTGTCGGCGATCTGCCGGCGTTCCGGTTGTCCTATTGGACTTATGATTCATCCGCTATCGTTAGCCAACTTAAAGCCAGCCGAATTGCAATTAATTAGTCTGAAATCGCTGTCAATTTATAAATTTACGGATACCAGTCACGTTCAATGAGTCTATTTACTATTTGGAGAAATCCCCATGTCTGAGGAAAAGAAAGCCCAACAGGATGCAGCGGAGCGTGAAACGCCTGCCGAAGAAACCTCGCCACCAACCCCTCGTCGCCGAGGCCGGCCGCGTAAAGTCGCGGAGGCGGCTGCGGAAGGAGTGGCTTCGCAAGCAACATCCAGTGACGCCCCCGAAACTACGAAGGCGGAAGAGAAGCCGCGTCGCCGAGGCCGGCCGCGTAAAGCCGCAGAGGCAATGGCAGAAGGCGCGGCTGCGGAAACAACACCCAGTGACGCTCCTGAAACGACAAAGAGTGAAGAGAAGCCTCGTCGCCGGGGTCGACCGCGTAAAGTGGATAGTCAGGCTCAGGTAAACAGAGAAAACGGTGGAAATTCCGAGGTGAAAGAAGAGGGGCAGGAACAAGGGCAGGAACAGCCCCGGCGCGGTCGTTGGAAAAAGGGCGAGCGAAACAACAAACGTGGCCGGCGCGATGAGACGGAAGAGAAAATTTCCGATGAGATGGAAGGCGTTTCACTGCATTTGAAGGAGGTGTCGGCCAAATCACCGACCGAACTGCTGGAACTGGCTGACTCTTATGATATCGATAATGCTGCAGGCATGCGCAAACAGGAGCAGGTGTCCGCCATTTTGCGCGCCCACGGCCTGCGCGGCGGCACCATCTACAGCGAGGGCGTGCTGGAGATTTTGCCGGATGGTTTCGGTTTCCTGCGTTCACCCGACGCCAACTACCTGTCCGGGCCGGATGATGTCTATGTCTCGGGGCACCAGATTCGCCGGTTCTTTCTGCGCAAGGGCGATACGGTGGCCGGCGAAATCAGGCCGCCGCGTCGTGGCGAGAAATATTTTGCACTGAAAACGGTGGATACCACCAATGGCGAGTCGCCGGAGGCGGCGCGCACCAAGGTGCTGTTCGATAATCTGACGCCGCTCTATCCGGATGAGCGTCTGCGCATGGAGATTGAGAACCCGACCCGGAAGGACCTCACCGGCCGCATTATTGATATCGTTGCGCCGATCGGTAAAGGTCAGCGCGCCTTGCTGGTGGCGCCGCCACGCACCGGTAAAACGGTGATGATGCAGTCTATCGCGCACTCTATCGAGGCCAACCATCCGGAAGTGGAGTTGATGGTATTGCTGATTGACGAACGTCCGGAAGAGGTGACGGACATGAAGCGCTCCGTGAAAGGCGAGGTGATCTCCTCAACCTTCGATGAACCGGCCCAGCGCCATGTGCAGGTGTCTGAAATGGTGATTGAGAAGGCCAAGCGCCTGGTTGAGCATGGAAAAGACGTGGTGATTCTGCTCGATTCCATCACCCGGCTGGCGCGTGCTTACAATACAGTGGTGCCATCCTCCGGCAAAATTCTGACCGGCGGCGTCGATGCCAATGCACTGCATCGCCCCAAACGCTTCTTCGGGGCGGCACGCAATATTGAGGATGGCGGTTCATTAACCATCATCGCCACCGCGCTGGTCGAAACCGGCTCCAAGATGGATGAGGTGATCTTTGAAGAGTTCAAGGGCACCGGCAACATGGAGATCAAGCTGGATCGCAAGCTGACCGATAAGCGTATCTTCCCGTCTATCGATATTGCTCCGTCGGGTACGCGCAAGGAAGAGTTGCTGACGCCGAGGGACGAACTGCAGAAAGTGTGGATTCTGCGCAAGATTCTATCGCCGATGGGCACCATCGATGCGATGGAGTTTCTGCTGGATAAACTGGGGCAGACCAAGAACAACAGCGAATTTTTTGAGCGAATGAATCAGTAGAGGGCAGGAGTGAGGCGACAGGAGTCAGGAGCAAAGCGCATGATGTTGCTTACGCCTTGTCTCTCGCTCCTGTCGCCTCACTCCTCGCCCTTTACTCCTCATACTTAACGCCGGCCAATACTGCAGGCAGATCATGAAACCGTGGAATCTGATAATCCCACGGTTGTTCGTCGTTTCGTCCGCAACCCGAATTAATCCAGGCCGTTTGGCAACCCAGGGCTCTGGCTGCGTGGAGATTATCCGCCATGTCATCAACCACCAGCGTGCGTTCTGGCGTGCTCTGTTCCGCCTCGATGAGCGTGGCCAGCGTCTGCTGACACGGTTTGGGGATATAGTGATTAAAACGAATGTCGTAGATGGCGCTAAAATGGTCGGCGACGCCCAGTCTGCCCAGAATTCGCTCGGCATGTTCCCGGATGCCATTGGTGTGGATGACCTTGCGCACGGGCAGTTTCTCCAGCGCGACTGACAGCGGAATGTCTCTGTTCAGAATTTCCTCTGCGTCAATATCGTGGACGTCATGCAAAAATGGTTCCGGCGCCATGTTGTGATGGAGCATCATGCCGCGCAGCGTGGTGCCGTACTCTTTCCAGTAGGCGATTCGTAGCCGGTTGGCCTGCTCGGCGCTGACGCCCAGTTCGCGGGCTACATATGCGGTCATGCGCTTGTCCATGCGTGCAAATACCCCGCTATCGGCGCTGTAGAGCGTGTTGTCCAGATCGATCACGGCCAGATCGAATGGCATCAGGGCGCTCACACTTTCTCGGCCAGCGTCGTCATAATTTTGGAGGTCAGCTGCATCGCCTGTTGCACCGGTTGCGGTAATTTGGCCGCGCCCAGCGCTTCGGCCAGGTTGGCATGGCCCTGCTCGTCGATTTTCATTTGGGAGACGATGGCGCGGCTACGCGCGTCGTTGTCCGGCAACATTTCGAGGTGGCTCTCCAGGTGGCGGACGACCTGATGCTCGGTTTCGGCCAGAAAACCGAGATTCCAGCGGTCTCCGGCAATACCGGCGACCATGCCGATCGCGAAGGAGCCGGCATACCATAGCGGATCGAGCCGGGAAGGGCTTTCACCGAGTTCATCGAGCCGGTTGCGGCACCAGTTCAGGTGATCCGCCTCTTCAATAGAGGCCGATTTAAGTTTTTTTGACAGTTCAGGGTCGCGGGCGGTCAGGCTCTGGCCTTGATAGAGCGCCTGTGCAGCCATTTCACCGGCATGGTTGACGCGCATTAATCCTGCCGCTTTGCGTTTCTGTTCGCTGCCAAGCGGCGGCGATGCCTGCTGCGCAGCGGCAGGGTAGTCGCGCGAGCTGATCTGCTTGCAGAAGATATTGTTCAACGCGCGGTCAAACTCTTCAATGATCCGGTCGGAGAGGGTGGTGGTTCGGAACGCTTTTTCTGTCATCTGGTAATCATAGAAAGGCGAGCTGTTGAGCGCAATCGCGAATCATGTTCTGCCGATTTTCCAAGCCAGGGTTGCAGTAATCGCACTGTTTTTACTGCAGTTTTGCCGCTATCCACAGAAGCTGTGGATAACCTTGTGGATGAATGGGCGATAATGTTCCGGTTTATTACATATTCGTGACATGCATGTGTCATGCCTAAAAATTATGCATATAATATTGTGCAATAGAAACAAATAGTTATGATTTTTATTTGACGCCAAAGATCAATAAGTATAGCGGAGGTCGGACATTGGAATTTCATTCGAAAAAAGTGGATAACGTCTGCTACTTAAACCGTTTTACGGCCTCGGCAGCGGCTTTTTCACCGCGTTGCACAGCAAACTCGATGGTGGCGGGCAACTCTCCCGGCCATGGTGATTCCGAAGCATCAATGATGCCTGGCATTGTCGATGCCGGGCGGTGCTGGCGCACCAGCACCGTGGCGCGCTTTTCACGCACAAGGCGGACATGGGCTGGCGAGTGGCTGAATCCGCTTATGCTCGATAACTCCTGTTGCACCTGGTTGATCAGGTCGTTGCGAGCCATGTTCTGCGGATCGGCGCTAATCACGACACACAGGTGGCGGAGTGGGCGGACGGACCGGTTCTGACCGGAGGCTTGCGCCGACATTTGCGCCGATATGTCGAAAAACCACTGACCCAGCGTGCCGATGCCGCCGATAAACGGTTCCGGCAAGCCCGGGTGATCCCGATACCACAGGTGAATATTGGTAATGACGCCTGTTGCACAGGGGCGATGGAGGTTCAGCAACCTGTTTCGCATATAGGCCGGCAGGGCGATCACAACGGCGTCGAAAGGTTCGCCATCGACACTGACGCCGACGTTTTCGGTTGTGATATTGCGTACCGGATGGCGGCAGCGTATGGACGCACCCGCCTGTACGACCCTGCGCAAAACAGGTTCGATCAGCGCCTGTTGCAGCGGGGTGTTGAACCAGCCCAGGCGCGCGCTGCCGCCGGATTTGAAGCTTTCTGTCAAAACGCGTGCGAATGAAGAGGCATCGGCCGTTGCTGTCGGCTCATTCATGGCTCCCAGGCAGATCGGTTCGATCATATCCCGAACCAGTGCATCCGGCGCATTACAGCGCTGCATCATACGCGCCACGCTCATCCCTGTCGTTTTGCCCTGTTGAAGGCCAAGGTGAATGCGCAGCATGGCCAGCGCCGATCGCCAGTTGTGTTCGGGCATGGCATGCACAGCTGCCAGCATGGCGAGTGAAAAGGGCAGGCGGGGGGAGGGGGAGAGGCTGAAATGGCCGCGCTGACGATCCCATAACGGCAGTTTAAGCGAAGGCTGCCAGCAGATATGATTCGAGGCGCCGCAATCAGACAGCAACTGTTGCGTGGCGCGGTATGCGCCGTTCAGCAGATGTGGCCCGTTGTCGCACCATGCGCCGCTGAATTTGTCCGGAAATGAGCGGGTGCGACCGCCTGCAGTTGGCGCCGCCTCAAACAGTGAAACGGAAAAATTATTTTCCGCCAGGCGCAAAGCGGCCGTGAGCCCACAGATGCCGCCGCCGATGATTGCAATACGTGTTGGAATGCGAATACTCCTTAGCATTTATCTGGTGATAATCTATGGCTGGCGGATATTGTCAACAACAGCCCCCGGAGCCGAAATAGAGCATTGTAACCTGTTGCCAAATAAGCAGTTTCATTGGCATAAAGCGTTTGATGGTCGATGTGAGGCGTTCTTGACATCGCATGCCGTTATTGTTCCTATTATCCGCTTGTATGATGAAATACCTGACACCAAGGAGGAAAGAGCGTGAGAAAAGGAATTTTAGTGATTGCGATGGCAGGAGTGCTGGCGCTGGCCGCGCCGGTCTCGTCGCCTTTGTCGCCGGCAGGCTATCAACAGCTTCATGCGGCCGAGTCTAATGAAGGCATGAAGCGGCTGAATTTGATCATTAAGAAGTTACGTGATGCGATGGGTAGCATGAAAGACTTCGATGAACTGGAAAAGGCCGGTTTGAGCAAAAAGGATGTCAACCGGATGCGCAGCGCCATGCAATTGAAGATTCAGCAGATGATGGAGGATGCAATCTATGCAATTCGTTCGTTATAATTTACTTGTACTTAGCCTGCTGCTGACCGGCCTGCTGGCTGCGATGCCGGCCTCTTCATTTGCCGGCGGTGAAATACGAAATGTGAACTTTGCAATATTTCAGAAAGTGGATGACGATTTTGAGTTTGAAGCGATTGTGCTGGGTAAATTCAGTGATTTTATCCAGGCGATGCAAGGCTCTCAGGTGCTGCTGTTGTCCCACTCGACCGATTCGGTTGATGGCGATGTGATCAACTTGCAGCAGGATGTGTTGCGGGAAGCGGATGGCTCTCTGAACGATATCGGCATTAACTGCAGCCTGAACTATCGTGACAACAGCGATGATGAGAATACCTCTTTTGAGTTGGGCGGCATGTGCAAAATTATCGATTCATTGAATGTCAATGTGACGGCAATTATCCCGATGGCCAGCCTGCCCGATACCGAGCAGGGTGTTGACGCCTGGGTGGAGCTGTATGAAGATGAAAAGAACGGCATTGCATTCTATGCCAATGTCAGCGGTGAAGAGTGAGCGTTGATTGCGACTTGCGACAGCCGACAACATAGCCGGGCCGATTGATCGATAACCATGCACCTTAAACACCAGCGCCAGCTTATTCAGTCGGGCGTGCTAACCGAAGCTCAGGTGATTAAAGCTGAGGAGGCGACGCGATCAGGTAAGATCGCGCTGTTGCCCGCGCTGCTGGAGATGGATGACGTCGATGATCAGGCATTGCTCGACGCTCTGTCCAGAATCTACAAGACGCCCTACATTGATATCAGTAACATCAGAGTTGATGAGGCGCTGCTGGAGATGTGTCCGGAAAAAATATGCCTTGATTACGCCTTTATTCCGGTCGGTCAAAATGAAACCGATGTTGTTATTGCCACGGCCACGCCGCTGGATGTCAATATGCTTGATGCGCTCGGTTTCAAACTGGGTAAGCGAATTATTCCCCGCTTCGCCCGACCTGATTATATTCAGCGTAAAATCAGGGAGTTGTATCAGGATAGCGACAGCGATTTTAATGCAGCGGTTGAAGGGCTGGGTGATGAACATGTCCTGACCCAGGAGATGGATGCGGCCCAGGATACGGCCAATCTCGATGAACTCAAACGTGGCGCGGAAGATTCTCCGATTATCAAACTGGTCAATGGCGTGATTGTACAGGCCATGAAAATCGGCTCCTCCGATATCCACATTGAGGCGGGAGAGCGCCAGAGCGTGGTGCGCCTGCGCGTGGATGGGCGGCTCCGGCCGATGTTGCGTTTTCCCGTGAAAGCCCATCCGCTGGTGATTTCCAGAATCAAGATCATGTCCAGGCTGGATATCGCCAACTCCCGAACGCCGCAGGATGGTCGTGCGCGGGTGAAGCTTTGGGGCAAGAGTTACGATATGCGTATCTCCACGCTGCCGGCAATGCACGGTGAAAAGGTGGTGATGCGGATCCTCGACAAGGGCGGCCTGGCTCTGAACCTGGATGTGCTCTGCTTCGAGGAGGTCGCTTACAAACGTATTCGGCAATGCATCAGTCAACCGACAGGCGCCGTGCTGGTGACCGGCCCGACCGGCAGCGGTAAAACGACGACGCTCTATTCGTTTCTGCATCATATTAATGATGACGAGATGAACCTGATCACCATTGAAGACCCGATCGAATTTCAGATCGCCGGCATCAATCAGGTGCAGGTGAACCCGAAAGCGGGCATGACATTTTCCACTGTATTGCGTTCGATACTGCGTCAGGACCCCGATGTGGTGATGGTTGGCGAGATTCGTGATGAGGAGACGGCCGAGATCGCCCTGCACGCCGCCCAGACCGGCCACCTGGTGTTTTCAACGCTGCATACCAATGATGCGCCATCGACGGTGAATCGCCTGCTGGATATGGGCATTGACCCGGCCATGCTGGCCTCATCGGTCAACCTGATTGTGGCGCAACGGCTGGTGCGCCGCCTGTGCCCGAAATGTCGGCGGGAAGCGAAGCCTGATGCTGAGTTGGCTGAACGGCTGGGTATCCCAGATGGTGTGACGCTGTATGAAAAAACCGGCTGCAAACAGTGCATGAATATCGGCTACAAGGGGCGCATGGGCATCCATGAAGTGATGTATATGAACGACCGACTGCGCAAACTGATTAGCCGGGGAGCAACGGAGCGTGAACTGATGCAGGCAGCCAGAGAAGAGGATATGCTGACACTGTTTGAAGACGGGCTTTCGAAAGCGCTGGCGGGGCAGACCAGTCTGCAGGAGGTGATGCGCGTTTGCACTGTGCCGGAAGGATTTCTGCTGCATGAACATCTGGATGATCACCTGCAAATGCTGAGTTACGGCGAGGTGCAGCGGCGGCGCGATAAGGCGCATGCGCAGTACGCCGTCAGTACGGAACAGCAAACGGTGCTGGTGGTCGATGACTCCAGTAGCGTACGCAACCTCGTCGAATTTATCCTTGATGCGGACGGTTACCGAGTGATTCAGGCGGAAGATGGGCAACAGGCGTGGAATCTGTTGCAGCGTGTCAAGCCGAACCTGGTGCTGACCGACTGTGAGATGCCCAATATGTCGGGTATGGAGCTGTTAAAACAGATGCGCGAGCAGGAGCGCTTCGATAATGTTCCCGTGATTATGCTGACAGCGCGTCGAAGTGAAGAGGATGAAGTGATGGGGCTGAAAGCCGGCGCCGACGATTACATTGTGAAGCCGGTGGAGCCCCTGAAGTTACAGGCCAGAATAAGAAAAACGCTCGGTTTATACGCCCATATGGTATCCGGTAGCGGAGCGTTACACTGATGACGAGTGTGGTTGATGCAAATGTGCGCGGTGATCATGATCATCGCAAGCCCGCAAAGGAAAACCTGTTGCATATTGTGATCGGCGGGCAAGCAGTGCTGGTGCGATCATCCGATATTCGGGAGGTGGTTCGCCCCGGCGGGCTGACCGCTGTTCCAATGGGGCCGGAGCACCTGATCGGTCTGGCCAACATACATGGCCAGATTGTCTGCATCATCGATATCGGCGGCGTGACAACACTGCCTGCATGTCAGCGAACGCAGACGCCTCGCACGCGATTCCTGATCCTGCGCCACCCGCGCATGCTTGTCGGCATATGGGCCGATGAGGTGTGCAGTATCAGGCAGATGGATGCAGGTATGTTGCCTGTTGCTGAAGCATCCGGGGATTCTGTTGTTCAGGTAGAGATGGGGGGGGAGCTCTATGCGCTTTTTGAATGCGGCTGTTTATTCAGATAGAGGTCTGGCATTAACGCTTGTAGAAGCTTTTACAATGATAGATGCTTTCAGGGTAAAAAAAATGGAAAGGGGAGCGCCATGCAGAAAGATCATGAAACAGGATCGCAAAAACAGTTGTCTTTAAGCAGGCTGGCCGGCAGGAATTTCATTCTGTCACTGCTGCTGTTTGCAGTGCTGATTGCCATTATTGTGTTTGCTTCGTTCAGAGACAGAGAGAGCATGGAGCTGTTGGCGAACGTCTATAACGATCAGTTTAAAGTCGAGCGTTTCAAGGCGCGGTTGTCGGATATTATGCTGCCGCTGAATGATTTCACCATGACTGCGGAATCATCCAACTTTGATAAAATCAGAAAAGCAATTGCCGCATATCAGGCATCGTATAAGTCCATTCGATCTATTCACTACCTTGATGCAGCCGATAAAGCGGCGCTGGATCAGGTGGATAAGCTGATGGTTGAAGTGATGGATACCGCCAATGATGTGGCCAATAAAAAAATCCCCGCATCACAGGCTGCGCAAGTCACGCTGCTGGCCCAGAATCTGGTGCTGGCGGCTCAGAAAAAACTGGAAACAATTGTTCAGCGTATGGAGCGGCAGCTGGCTGAGAGCCAGCAGCAGCGACGCGACAAGGCCGCCATGCAGCTCTATCTCGTACTGGGATTTATTGTGTTCATTGTGTTGCTGCTTGAGTTTCTCAATCGCCGGCTGTTAAAGCGGGCTCAGAGTGTTTCCAGCGCATCGACGAGCGTGGCTGAAAGCGTGGGAGATATTATCACTGTCAATGAGATGCAGGCCAATACCACCGGGCAACAATCCAGATTTATGGAAAAAGTGATCAAGGGGCTGGAGCTGATTGCTGAGTCAGGCCGGGAACTATCTGCAACTATCGGCGGTCTGGAAAAGAATATTGGCGTCGTACACTCGTTTGCCAGAGGTAGCGGCAAGGAGATGAAAGAGAGCATGGCGGCCATCGCGCATGCACGTGATGGCATTGATGCAATGAGCGGCGTGGAAAAGCTCTGGCGCCAACGCATGGAACAGATGCTGGAGATTCTGCAGAGAATTCAGGATGTGTCGGATGAGGCGAATCTGCTGGCTCTGAATGCCTCCATCGATGGCGGTGAACAGCATGGCAGCCTGACCAATGAGGTGCAGCGCATGGCCGATCAGATTCGGGAATTGTGCGAAGAGGTTCGCATTACAGCCCAACAGTCGTCGGGAATTTCATCAGAAGAGGCCGGCAGGGATGTGATTGAATCGCTTGAACAGAGCCAGGAACTCTCCCGCCACGTTGCTGAAATTCTGAATCGAATTGAGATGTTGTCGGAGAAAAATATCCAGAGTGCATCATCGATCGGTCGCGTTAGCGAGCGTCAGAATGAGCGCAACAGAAAAATTTTACAGGCGCTGCAGCATATTGCCGAGCTACTGCATATCTCAGACAACAAGGTTCAGGAGTATAGTGACGCCTCGGCCCGTCTGCGGCAGGCATCCGAAAGCCTGCAACATATTGCATAGGACGTTGCATGTCTGAATTCGATCTGTCGGGTTTTCTGGCGGTGTTTTTTGATGAGGCCGGTCAACGCCTGCAATCTATCAATCAGAAACTGGTGCTGTTCGAAGCAGGCGAGCTTGATGAACAGGGATTGATTCAGTTGCGGCGGGATGCGCATACCATCAAGGGATCGGCGCAGATGCTGGGTGTTCAGGATATAGGAAAAGCGGCGCATCTGTTTGAAGATGCGATAGCGTATGCCGTAGCGTCTGCTCCTGCACAGAGGCGGCCGATCATCCAGTTTCTGTTCGATCTGCACGACAGCTTGCAACGCAGGCTGCAGGATGTGGATGCCGGCGCACAGCTGGATATGGAGTCGCTGGTTGATGCGTTCAATCGTTTCAAGGAGCAGGCGAAACAGTCCGAAAAGGGAGAGCAGTCGCAATCCAAGGCGCCGCCCTTAACAAAAAAAGTGCGGAAAAAGAAGCCGCGCGTCCCCAAAAATCTGATCGCAGCGGTGATGGGCTCTATCGAGGATTCGCTGCAGCCTGTTTCTGGTCAGTCTAATGATGCAGAGATAAAAGAGCATCATGTGAACGCCGATGCCGATGCGGATCAACAGAGCGCAGGTGAAAACCTGCCCGAACCCATTGATTTTCGTCCCGAACTGGATTCGACGGGCATGGAACTTGGACAGGCTGATCCGGGTTCGGGCAATTTTCTGCGCGTCGATCAAGATCGCCTGAGCAGGCTTTCCAATCAGATTATCGAGCTGGCTTCCGGCCGCTACAGTGAAACATTTCCGAAACAGCAGTTAGAGCAACTGGTGCAGGGCTTCTCCCGACTCAACGAAAGCTTGCCGCCAGCTTCCGGACAACCACAGGAGATGGCATGGCGCGCAGAGTTTGAACGGCAGTTGCGACAGCTTCAGCATTTTAACAAATCCATTCACTCCCAGCAGCGTCGTTCCACAATGATGCTGAATGATCTGCGTGATCAGGTGCTCGGCCTGATGCTCAGGCCATTGAATGCAGTGTTTTCTGTTTTTCCGCGCACGGTGCGGGATATCGGCATGCGTTGCGGCAAGAAAGTGCAGTTGCTGGTGGCCGGAGATAGCGTTGAAATGGATCAGATGGCGGCCGAAGCGTTAACGGAGCCGTTAATTCATCTGATTAACAATGCCGTCGCGCACGGCATTGAAAGTCCCGAAGAGCGCAAACGATGCGGCAAACCGGAACATGGCCAGATTACCATCACGGCAAACAGAAAGGGCGGCGCGATTGAAATTTGCGTGACCGACGACGGGCGCGGGCTTGATGCCGGGCTGATTGGCGATAAAGCAGTCGAAAAAGGTCTTCTCAGTGCGCAGGAAGTGGCTGACATGGATGAAACCGAAATCATGGAGCTGATTTTTCTGCCGGGATTTTCCACCTGCGGCGAGGTTAGCGATATTGCCGGCAGGGGCATGGGCGTCACGGTGGTGCAGAATGTGATGCGTGAGTTGACTGGCGCGATTCATATCCGCAGCCAAAAAGGCAAAGGCAGTCAGTTCTGTTTAACCATACCTGTCAGTATCGCCGTTCAGCAAGCAGTGCTGATCCGCATCGCCAGCCAACCTTTTGGCATACTGAAACACCTGGTCAGACAAACACTGCCATTCAGCACTCTGGATGTTAAAAAAGGACATGGGCCGTATCGTTATGGTTACATCGATTTTGAACAGCACCGGGTGCCGATCATTGATCTGCATGGTAGCTTGCCGGGCGATCAGTGTGAACAGCAAGGCGACTCAGACGCTGGCGAGAAAGATATACTGATTATTGAACATCTGGATAGTTTTCTTGCCCTGGTGGTCGATGAGGTTGTCGATGAGCAGGAAATTCTACTCAGAGAAATTCCGTTGTACCTTAAACGCTACCAGCCGGTAGGTCTGATGGGCTGTGCCATCGCGGCGGATGGCGATGTGCTGCTGTTGATTGATCCCAATGGGCTGAAACAGATGTGGCGCAGTGCGCCTGATCCTGAATTGAAAGCATGCGGCAGCGGCGTTTTCAGCCATCGCATGATGCTGGTGGATGATTCCGGCATCGCTTTAAGCATCGAACAAACCATGTTTGAGCGCATGGGCTTTCAGGTGGATACGGCCATTGGCCTTAAGAATGCTCTGGAGAAGATCAGGCTGAGAGATTATGATCTGCTGGTAACCGACCTGAAGATGCCGGAAATGGGCGGCCTGGAACTTATTGAGCAACTGCGCTCGGACAGTCGCTACCAGGCGCTGCCAGTGCTGGCGCTTCTGGAATCCGGCCAGCAGCAGCAGCCAGCGCTTGCTGCCGGCGCCAATGCCTGCATGGTTAAACATCAACTCAATGGAGATGAACAGAGGCTGCTATCCATATTATCCGAACTGCTGGATACTGCCGGCCAATCCGCGCCCGCTTGAGCCGCAGCGTTTTTATAGCGCTCGCTCTTTTCTCCACTTACATTCTCCGGTGTTTCAAGTATGCTTCGCCGCCATGAATCGGTATGCTGTTGCAGAGCGGTACATTGCCCTGACTGGTAAACCGGAGCATGCAGTATTCAGGATACGGCTGAAAAACTAAAATCTAAAAGGTCATCGGGGCGTAGCGCAGCCTGGTAGCGCACTTGACTGGGGGTCAAGTGGTCGGAGGTTCGAATCCTCTCGTCCCGACCATTATTCGATCCGGCATGGCAACCGCAGGTTGATGCCATGTCGGAGAAACAACATCATAAGGGGTGTGCATTAGTGTGAAAAATCATCCGATGCCTGCACATGCCGCCCCATCTTTTGAACGACCGCGACAACGCATGGTGAATGCGCAGCTTGTCCCTCGCGGGATTCGTGATAAACGCGTGCTCGACGCCATGCGGTTCGTTCCCCGCCATCAGTTTGTTGATTCAGCGCTGGCTGCGCGCGCTTATCAGGATTGCGCCCTGCCGATTGGTTGCGGCCAGACCATCTCCCAGCCTTATATGGTGGCGCGCATGACCGAACTGCTTGAACTGCAGGGGCATGAACGCGTGCTCGAAATCGGCACGGGTTGCGGCTATCAGACTGCGGTGCTCTCACGCTTGTGTCGCCGCGTTTATAGCATCGAACGTATCGAAGCGCTGCATCAGCGCGCCAGAGCGAACCTGCGCCGGGCGCGCCATGCCAATGTGATGCTGAAGTGCGGGGATGGCCTGCAGGGGTGGGAAGAATATGCCCCCTTTGACGCAATCATTGTCACTGCCGGCGGTTTTGCATCCGATTTATGGTTGCAGCAATTGAAAGCGGGCGGCGTATTGTTGCTGCCGGAGGGTGCGGAGGGCTCGCATCGTCTGGTTCGGCGTCGCAAACATGCGCATATCATCGCCGAAGAATATTTTGATGCATGCACTTTTGTGCCGCTGTTGAAAGGAGTGAATTATCGCTGAGGCCGTCAAAAGCAGGTTATCACTTTTAGGCTGGTTGAAGCGGCTTTATCACTGGACGCTATCATGGTCGGACCACCCCAATGCAGGTTGGGCGCTATTCGCCATCGCCATGATCGAAGCGTGCGTGTTTCCCATTCCACCGGATATCCTGCTGCTGGCGCTGGCGCTCGGTCAACCTCAGGCTTCATTTCGGTATGCCGCTCAGGCTACAGCCGGCACGACAGTGGGCGCAGCCGTCGGTTACGCCATCGGCATGTTTCTGTTCAATACTGTGGCGCTGCCCATCATTGAGTTCTACAACGCCATGGATGTATTCCGGCATGTTCAGCAGTGGTTTGTGGATTACGGCGTCATGATTGTTCTGGTCGCCGGTTTTTCCCCCATACCATTCAAGGTGATCACCATCGCGGCCGGCGCATTCGGCCTCTCTTTCCCTCCGTTTATTGCGGCAACTATTATTTCCAGAGGCGCCAGGTTCTTTCTTGAGGCGTCGCTGTTACGGTGGGGCGGGGATCGGCTGCGTGGCTGGGTGGAGGATTATTTTGAGTGGCTGACGGTTGCCGTAAGTCTGCTTGTCGTCGGCGGCTTTGCGCTGTTGTGGTTGTAGCCTCTTTGCTTGCAGTTATTGGAACGCTTCAAGGTCTGCTTGGCCGTTTTTTGTGCATCATCGCTTTACTGGCGTTGACCGGTTGCTTCAGCACCAACCCTGCCAGACACGCGCCCTCTATTGGCAAACGCAGCCATCATGTCGTTATTCGTTACGTCAGAGCCAACGACACGCTCTATAGCATCGGTAAAAAATTCGGCGTCGATTATCGTCTGATCGCCAAACGCAATCACATTCGTTACCCCTATCGCATCTATGTCGGTCAGCGTCTTTACATCAACCGCGCCGCGCCCGGCCGCCATGATGCGACGGCTGAAAAGATCAGGCGCGTTTCAATACCGCACCGAAGCGTGCGAAAAAACAGCGCCCATCATCGCAGCAGTCACCGCCGGGTGCACAAAAAAGGCGTCCGGAAATTGCCTCATCTGGCCAAAGCGAGAGGGTATAAAGGGCGTTTACGCTGGCCGGTAAAGGGTGTTGTCACCAGCAAGTTCGGCCCCAGAGGCAGTCGTATGCATGATGGTATCGATATTGGCGCCAGAGAGGGAACCCCGGTGCATGCAGCAGCATCCGGAGTGGTGGTGTATGCGGATTCCAGGCTTAGCGGCTATGGCAAGTTGATTATTATCCGGCATGCCGGAAACCTGTTCACGGCATATGGGCACAATAGCCGCATGCTGGTGAGAAAAGGGGCGCATGTGCGTGCTGGCGAAGTGATATCGAGAGTAGGGCACACAGGGCGAGCCACCGGTCCGCATCTGCATTTCGAAGTTCGTCGCGGCAGCACGCCGGTAAATCCGCTTGCCTATTTGCCTCGTTGAAAAGAGGGTTGAAACTTATGATTGGCTCGAATATTTCTCTGTATTATATGGAGCACCACTCTTGTGGGGCGGGTGCTGATGGCTGATCATCTCAGTATGGAGCCGATGGCGATTTATATGCGTGAAATTTCACGTTACGATTTGCTGAGCGCCGAACAGGAGGTGGAACTCTCCAAACGTATTGACAGCGGCGATGATGCGGCGCGCCAATATATGATTCAGTCGAATCTGCGATTGGTGGTGAAAATAGCCCGTCGTTATCTGGGGCGCGGGGTGGCGCTGGCTGATCTGATCGAAGAGGGCAATATGGGGCTTATGCGCGCAGTGGAGAAGTTTGATGCTGCGCATGGCTGCCGCTTTTCAACCTATGCAACCTGGTGGATCAGGCAATCCGTGGAGCGCGCCATCATGAATCAGTCCCGTACGATTCGGGTGCCTGTTCATGTCGCCAAAGAGTATAACTCCGTGTTAAGCCATGCGGCCGGATTGCGAAGCGCGCTGGGGCGCGAGCCGACCGAACTGGAAATTGCCGAAGCGATGAATATTTCGATCGAACGGGTGCATTCACTGCTGCGATCGTCATTGAACACGGAGAGTGCAGATGAGCTGCTGCATCATGACGGCGATTTTACACTGTATGACATCACTCCGGATGAACAGGCGAATGCGCCCGGTGACGATCTTGATATGAGCCGTCGCAACGAAATGTTGCAGCGCTGGATGACCCAACTTACGGACAAAGAGCGTGATGTGGTGCGTCTGCGTTATGGACTGGGCAGTCACCATGCGCCCTGGACGCTGGAGTCCATTGGCGATCATCTGGGAGTGACACGCGAGCGCATTCGCCAGATCCAGATGGCCGCATTGAAAAAATTGCGTAAAATGGTGGAACATGAAGCCATCAGCTTTGAGGAGATGTTGTAATGAGTGCAAAAATAGAAGACCAGGTTCGCTGGCAGGACTATATTCGAGACATCCCTGATTTTCCCAAGCCGGGTATTGTTTTTAAGGATATCACGCCGTTGCTGGCCAATGGCGATGCTTTTGCCGCAGTTGTGTCCGAACTGGCCTGCCATGTCGGTTCCGATGTCGATGCCATTGTCGGAATTGAGTCTCGAGGTTTTATTTTCGGGGCTGCGCTGGCGCAACAACTGGGGCTGGGCCTGATCACCGTGCGCAAGCCGGGAAAACTGCCAGCTGACGTGCATAGCGTGGAGTATGAGCTGGAATATGGCGTCGATCGGCTGGAAATTCATCGTGATGCTTTAAGTGAAGGCCATAAGGTTGTGATTGTAGATGATTTATTGGCTACCGGCGGAACTGCTTCGGCAACTGCAAAACTGGTCAAAAAACTTGGTGCAGAAGTCGAAGGCTGTCTGTTTGTGATTGAGCTCTCTTTTTTAAACGGCGCCAATGCGCTGGAAGGTATTCCGGTTCACAGTCTGATGCATGTCGAATAGCGACTTAGGTCGCGTTGCGAACACCCAGCGATTGGCTAATAAAATGGTAGACTCGCTGTTTTGTTATTCAAGAGTCAGTTCGGAGATAATTGAACGTGCAGAATGCCGATGAAGTCGCTATGCTTCGAACGCCTTGAAAAGCGACACTTGCCCTCGTAGCTCAGCTGGATAGAGCGGCCGCCTCCTAAGCGGCAGGCCACACGTTCGAATCGTGTCGAGGGCACCATTTTTATGAACCACAACAGAGGTTAAATCATGGAAGAAACACTGAATCCCGCCGTCCCCGTACTGATCGAGGATGAGATGAAACGCTCTTACCTCGATTACGCCATGAGCGTGATTGTCGGGCGCGCCTTGCCCGATGCCCGCGACGGCCTCAAGCCGGTGCATCGGCGTATTCTGTATGCCATGCAGGATCTGGGCTGCACGCACGACAAGCCGTTCAAAAAATCGGCGCGCGTGGTCGGCGATGTGATCGGTAAATACCATCCGCATGGCGATACCGCAGTCTATGATGCGATGGTGCGCATGGCGCAGCCGTGGAGCATGCGTCATCTGCTGGTGGACGGGCAGGGCAACTTCGGTTCGGTCGATGGCGATTCGCCTGCGGCCATGCGTTACACCGAAGCGCGCATGAGTCGGCTGGCCTCGGAACTGCTCGCTGATATTGATAAAAATACCGTTGATTTCGCCCCCAACTACGATGAATCGCTGAAAGAGCCGAAAGTGTTGCCGGCAAAATTCCCCAACCTGCTGGTCAATGGCTCGCAGGGTATTGCGGTGGGCATGGCGACCAATATTCCGCCGCATAATCTGGGTGAAGCCATCAATGCCTGTATTGCGCTGGTGGGCAATCCGGATATCGATGACGATGAACTGATGCAGATTATGCCCGGCCCCGATTTCCCGACCGGCGGCTTCATCTATGGCCGCAAGGGCATGCAGCAGGCATTTTCGACAGGGCGCGGTTCAGTCACCATGCGGGCCAGGGCGCTGGTGGAGATCCACCCGCGCACCAAGCGCGAATCGCTGATTATCACAGAACTGCCGTATCAGGTGAACAAGGCGAACGTGATTGAAAGCATTGCGCACATGGTGCGCGACAAAAAGATCGAAGGCATTTCCGATCTGCGCGACGAGTCGGATCGCGACGGCATGCGCATAGCCATCGAGCTGAAGAAGAATGAGATCCCCGAGGTGGTGCTCAACAATCTCTAT
Source organism: Mariprofundus sp. (assembly GCA_027013105.1). Classification (GTDB taxonomy): domain Bacteria; phylum Pseudomonadota; class Zetaproteobacteria; order Mariprofundales; family Mariprofundaceae; genus Mariprofundus. The sequence goes on along the minus strand of JALUYG010000387.1, from coordinate 3,947 downwards.
AAGCATACTCAGCTGCAGTGCAATTTTGGCTGCAATATGCTGTCGCTGGTCGATGGTCAGCCGAAACTGTGCGGCGTTCGCGAACTGCTGCTGCATTTCCTCGATCACCGCCGTCAGGTGGTCACACGCCGCTGTCTGTTTGATCTGGCCAAAGCTGAAGCGCGCGCCCATATTCTCGAAGGTTTATTGATTGCGCTCGATAATATCGATGAGGTGATCAAGTTGATCCGCGCCAGCCAGACGCCGGCGGAAGCCAAAGCCGGCCTGATGGATCGATTTGGTCTGTCGGACAAACAGTCGCAGGCCATTCTGGATATGCGTCTGCACCGTTTGACCGGGCTGGAACGCGACAAGATTCAGGCGGAATTCGATGAAATCCAGAAGCTGATTACTCGTCTGAAAGCCATTCTGGCCGATGAAAAGTTGCTCATGGGCGTGATCGTCGAAGAACTGGAGGCGGTGCGTGATAAATATGCCGATCCGCGCCGTTCTGAAATCATGGACGAAACTGCCGAACTGTCGGTTGAAGACCTGATTACCGAAGAGGATATGGTCGTCACCATCTCCAACGAAGGTTATATCAAGCGCAACGCCACCTCGCTCTATCGCGCCCAGCGGCGCGGCGGCAAGGGTAAAACGGCGATGACAACGAAAGACGAGGATTTCGTGGCGCAGCTGATGGTCGCATCGACGCACGATTATCTGCTGTTCTTCTCCAATCGTGGACGGGTTTTCCGTAAAAAAGTCTACGAAGTGCCGCAGGCGGGTCGCGCGGCGCGCGGCAAGGCGCTGGTCAATCTGTTGCCGGTAGAGAAGGGCGAAAAGATCTCCGCGACGCTCTCCATCCGGGAGTTCGATGAAGATCATTATATTGTCATGGCCACCAAAAACGGCGTCATTAAAAAGACCCGTTTGTCCGACTTCCAGAATATCCGCGCCAACGGCATCATCGCCATCAAGATTGATAATGATGATGATTTGATCGGTGTGGCTGTCTCCAACGGCGAGCAGGATATCATGCTCTCGGCCAGCGGCGGCAAGGCGATTCGCTTCTCGGAGACGGACGTGCGGCCGATGGGACGCAGCACGCGCGGCGTCACCGGTATGCGCATGCCGGGCGGCTGCAAGGTGATCTCCATGACCCTGGTGTCGGATCGCGCCACCCTGTTGGCAGTCTCCGAGAATGGTTTCGGCAAGCGGACTTCTGTTTCTGAATACAATGTGCAGAAACGCGGAGGGCAGGGCGTCTTTACGCTCAAGACCGGCGGCCGCAATGGCGCCATGATCGGCGCTCTGCTGGTGCTGGATGAAGATCAGGTGATGATGATGACCGATACCGGGCGTCTGGTGCGCATCAAAATGGACGGCGTCTCTGTGATTGGCCGCAACACGCAGGGCGTTAAACTGTTTGATGTCGATGAAAATGAGCGCGTTATCGGCGCGGTGCGCGTGGCGGAAAAACAGGAAGAAGACGCCATTGAAGATTCCGGAGATGTTGCATGATTGATCGCCAGGAATTTCGCCGTTCATTTGATGAAATGGGCGCAGCATTGGCCCGCCGTGGCATAGATACTATTGATCCGGACGGGCCATGGGGCAGGGCGCGGGCGCTGGATGTGCGCCAGCGCGAGCTTAAAAGTCAGGCTGAAGCGCTGCAGGCGGAGCGCAATCGCGTCTCCAAACTGATCGGCCAAAAGAAGAGCAATGGTGAAGATGCCAGCGCCGAACTGGCGGTGATGGGCGAAGTGTCACGCCAGGTAAAAGCGCTGGAATCTCAGGCCAAAGAGGCAGAAGCGGCATTTAATGCCGTGTTGATGGAAATTCCCAATCCGCTGCATGAATCGGTGCCGAATGGCGCCAGCGAGGATGACAATGTGGAACTCCGGCGCTGGGGCGTGCCGCGCGAAGACGAAGTGCCGCCGCACTGGGATATCGGCGCTGATCTCGGCATTCTCGACTTTGAAGCCGGCGCAACGCTGGCCGGCAGCCGGTTCACTGTTTTAAAAGGCGCAGCAGCACGGCTGGAACGCGCCCTGATGCAGTTTATGCTCAATACGCATGTGGATGAGCATGGCTATGAAGAGGTGTGGGTGCCGGCGATTGTGAACCGTAAAACCATGACCGGCACCGGTCAGTTGCCGAAATTTGAAGATGACCTGTACAAACTGGAGGGGGAGGATGCATTTCTGATTCCCACCGCCGAAGTGCCGGTGACCAACCTCTATCAGGATCAGATTCTGAATGCCGAAATATTGCCGATTCGCCACTGCGCCTACACGCCATGTTTTCGCCGTGAAGCGGGCTCTGCAGGACGCGACGTTCGCGGCATGATTCGGCAACACCAGTTCGACAAGGTGGAATTGGTGCATCTGACCACGACAGAGCGCGCCCTGTCCGATCTGGAAACCCTCACCGGCCATGCCGAAGCGATTTTGCAGGCGCTTAAGCTGCCTTACAGACTTATCGAGTTATGTGGCGCGGATGTCGGTTTTTCGGCTCAGAAAACCTACGATCTGGAAGTCTGGCTACCCAGCCAGCAGTGCTATCGGGAAATCTCGTCCTGTTCGTCGTTCGGCCAGTTTCAGGGGCGTCGCGCCGGCATCCGGTATCGGGAAGAGGGGGGAAAACCGCAGCCGGTTGCAACATTGAATGGTTCGGGGCTGGCGATTGGCCGCTGTCTGGTCGCGATTCTCGAAAATGGATGGCAGAGCGATGGTTCAGTGATGATTCCCGAAGTGTTACGGCCCTATATGGGCGGCATGCAACAAATTGTCTGACAATGCTGTAACTGAATATCCAGCGCTTGCTCCGTTGCCAGCCTGCGTTCGGGTGCGGTTGGCAAACCGGTAGCCAGAAGCCGGGGCTAGTTTGCCACCTCTTCGATCTGAATAACGTCATGTTGCGGCGGCGCCGTATTCAGTAGTTGAATAATCTCATCTGGACGAGTCAGAACATCGGCCAGACAGTAGCCATCCAGCACATCCATAAATGCCTTGCGCGCCTGATACAGTGCATGCCTGAGTGCGCATACAGGGGATATGGCGCATGTGTTATTTTCATAATCAAAACATTCCAGCAGATTGAAATGCGGTTCTGTATGGCGCACTACAGCGCCAATATTGATCTGCTCAGGAGCGACGGAGAGTTCCATGCCTCCGGATTTTCCGCGCGTGGTCGTGATCCATCCGCTGGATGAGAGATTGTGCACCACCTTGACCAGATGATTGCGGTTAATTTCGAACGCATCGGAAATTTCAGAAATCGTACAGCGCCGTTCCGGGTGTAACCCGAGGAACAGCAGCACGCGCAATGAGTAGTCGGTATATTGGGTCAGTTGCATGGCATGAAAGATATATTAAGTTGACAGCTTTTGTCCAGCATTGTTAAAATATTCCGACTGAAAGGGGTTATACCCGCTATGGAGGAAAGGATGAGTTCAGTCTATGAGCAACTTGGAGGAGAAGCGGCTATTGATGCTGCAGTCGATATTTTCTATCGCAAGGTGTTAGCGGATAAGTATGTGCTGCGTTTTTTTGAAGGCGTAGATATGGATAAACAAGCCGGTAAGCAGAAGGCTTTTCTTACCATGGTTACCGGAGGACCCAACAGCTATACTGGCAAAGACATGCGGGAAGGTCACCGGCATCTGAATAAAATGGGCTTAAACGATTCACACTTTGATCACATCCTCTGTCATTTGCGCTCTACGCTGGCTGAACTCAATGTATCAGAACCATTAATCGACATGGTTATCAGCGTGGCTGACAGCACTCGTGACGATGTACTGGATCGATAAAACGAATTCGGATTTTTCGATTTCAATGTTCATTGTGCCTCCTTTTCGTAACGTCGCATAATGAATATTATGTAAAGTTATAAGGGGATAATGTGCCGAGAAGAGTTTTAGATAAAGATAATTATTATGATAAGTTATATGCACTAATGAA
>JALUYG010000386.1 GCA_027013105.1 Mariprofundus sp. | reverse complement strand
CGGTCGAACTGTGAGTCGCGTTTGTGAACATGCCCGCATCTGCGGGCGCGTGCAGGGCGTATGCTTTCGCTACTACACGCAGCAGCAGGCAAGCTCACTCGGCATATGCGGCTGGGTGCGCAACTGCGCCGACGGCAGCGTCGAGGCGATGATCTGCGGCGAAGCAGAGCAGCTTGAAATGATGAAACAGTGGCTGCGACACGGGCCGAGCGAGGCGGAAGTCACCAGTATCGCATTTTCTGCTGGTCATTTGCCCGATAGCTGTAATGATTTTCGGATTGTTTAGGTGACCTGATGATTGCCGCTCACAATTGTTGCAAATGGCTCCAACGTGTCATGACTTGATTGACACTGTAGTGCAACTCATTACACTTATGCCTCGATGATAAAGAGTTTCGGACATAAAGGATTGAAGACGCTTTTCCTGAAAGGGTATAGCGCAAAAATTCGGCATGATCTTCAGGCCCGTATTTTGCGTCGTCTGGATGTTATGGATGCTGCTACTGAACTGGAATCATTGAATGTTCCCGGTTTCAACTTTCACGGTCTGGAAGGAAAGCCGAAGCGCTACAGTATTCATATCAATGGCCCGTATTGTCTGACATTTGAGTGGATGGATGGCGACATCTACCGAGTGAATCTTGAAAACTACCATTAGGAGAAGAGGCATGAATGAATTTGCAATCAATCAGAGGCCTGATCGTCCGCCCACGCATCCCGGCGTGGTGTTACGTGAGGATGTATTGCCAGCCATGAATGAAACGGTTACAGGATTTGCAAAGCGTATTGGTATGAGCCGCCAGACAGTACATGATATCCTGGCGGGAAGGCGATCGCTTACGCCGGAAGCTGCTTTGCGGATAGGCGCTGTTGTAGGTAATGGCGCAAGAGTATGGATGAATATGCAGGTGGAGTACGATCTTTGGCAGACAGCTAATGTTCTTCATGATGAATTACAGGCCATAGCAGCCTGATACCCGGTGACTTGAGGTGGCTTTGCGACTAATGTCACGGCAGTGTTGATGAAAGTCCGGGTCGGGCTTTTGACTGGATTGGTGGGGATAACATGGGGTTTAGTACGAAACAGAAGTTTGATCATGAGCAGCCGGCCTCTGTCGGGGTGCTGTTGAGCAACCTTGGGACGCCGGATGCGCCGACAAAAACGGCGCTGCGGGCCTATCTGAAAGAGTTTTTGTGGGATCCGCGTGTGGTGGAGCAGCCGCGCTGGTTGTGGTGGCTGGCGCTTAATCTTGTGATCCTTAATATCCGCCCGGCCCGCTCGGCGGCATCTTATCAGAAGGTGTGGGGCGATGACGGGTCGCCGCTGCTGGCGATCGGCAGGCGGCAGTGTGAAAAGCTGCAGCAGCGTTTGCGAACGTCGCTGGGCGATGGCGTGCATGTGGAGCTGGCCATGCGTTATGGCAATCCGTCGATCAAAGCGGGCCTGGAGGCCCTGCGTGAGAAAAATTGCAGCACCATCATCGTGCTGCCGCTGTATCCGCAATATTCCGCCACCACCACAGCCTCCACCTTTGATGCCGTCGCCGATGTGCTGAAAACATGGCGGCGCGTGCCGGAGCTGCATCTGATCGACACCTATCACAAGCATCCGGCCTATATCGAAGCTCTGGCCGGCAGCGTGCGAAGCTACTGGGCGGAACATGGTGAGCCGGAGCGATTGCTGATGAGCTTTCACGGCATACCCGAACGCTATTTCAAGGCGGGAGATCCCTATCCCTGCCTGTGTCGCAAAACCGCATCGCTGTTGCGCCAGGCCCTGAATCTGGATGAAGAGCGGGCGCCGATCGCTTTCCAGTCCCGTTTCGGGCGTGAGCCGTGGGTGCAGCCCTATGCCGATGCAACCCTGAAGGCGTGGGGAGAGGCGGGTGTGCAATCTGTCGATGTAATCTGTCCCGGTTTTGCGGCGGACTGTCTGGAGACGCTGGAAGAGATCGGCGTTGAAAATCGCGACTATTTTCTCTCCGCCGGCGGCAAGCAGTACCGCTATATCCCGGCCCTGAATGATCACGACGCCCATATCGACGCCCTCACACAGATGATTTTAGCTCGGATCGTTCATGAATCGCCGTGATGATCGACGAGGGGTCTGTTGTTGCTGAATTTCCGGTTGTTCTGCCATAAAACAATTCCATGGATGCGAACGCTATCGGCAGGGCCGGCCGGCTTGATGCCACTGTTCTGCCTGGTGGCGATGGCGTTGATATTGTCGGGCTGGGGCACGCCGGTGATGGCGGCGGATATGACATTGCCACTGCCGGTGCGCAATCTCGATCCTGTCATGATGCGTTTCTTTGATCCTGAGCCGGATTCCGCCCTGCGCCCTGATCGGCGGGGCTGGGAATTTGCGATAAATCAGCACTACTCTACGGTGAATATCATCGACAACAGCGCTCGGGCGCAACTGCTGGTGGATATGGAGCTCTATGTGCTGGAGCCGGTTATTCGCTACGCTGTCAATGACGGGCTGGACTTCACCATCAGGCTGCCCGTTCTGGCGCCTGCCAGTGGCGTGTTTGACAATGCCATTCGCGCTTTTCACACGGCTTTCGGGTTCCCTGACAATGGGCGGCATCTCAGGCCGGATAACCGTTTCGCCTATCGCTTCGATAATCATCGGGGTGTTCGCTGGCAGGGGCGCAGTCGCGTGGAGATGGGCAATGCGGCGCTCTCCGGGCGCTACCGTCTGATCACAGGCGAAGGGTGGGGGTTGGCCGCGCTGGCGGCGGTGAAATTGCCAACCGCTTCAAAGCAGCGCGGTTGGGGCAGTGGCGCGGCGGATATCGGCATTGGCGCGGTCGCCTCATGGAAAAATCGCCACTGGTTCACTCACCTGGAGGGGTGGGTGATTCAGCCGCTGGCAGGCGATGTGGCGGGCGTCCGTTATGACAGATATCTGCGCGGTTCGCTGACGGCGGGCTATCAGCTGTTCCGGCGCGCTACGCTGATTGTGCAGCTTCAGGGCGGCAATTCTCCATACAACAGCGGCATTACAGGCCTGGATCATCCCCCTTTTCTGATCGCTTTCGGGCTGCGTGGGACGCTGACGCACGAAATGGGCTGGCATGCCGCCGTTGTTGAAAATATCAGTCAGACGACCACTCAGGATATCTCTGTCACAGTCGGTTTGAACTGGTCGGTTGAGTGATGCTGTGATCTGTTTTGCCACGCCCGGAGTTTGTCGATGGCGCTCCTGAGCCGAGTCAATGGCGGCGCGGCGCAGGGGCTGTCGTGGCGGCAGCTCTTTCTGCTGTTTATGTTGGCGCTCATGCTGTTTGCGCTGCTGCGCTGGCAGCCGGATGCGTGGCTGGCGTCGCAGATTCAGGCGCAGGCGCGCCAACACGGCCTGACAGTGCAATATGAGCATTTGCATCTGGACGGTCTCACGCTGCATCTCGATCATCTTTCGATCCGGTCAGGGCGAATGCCGGCGCCGCTGCGTATGGATCTCTGCACGCTGACCCCTGCATGGGATTCGTTGTTGAAAGCGCAGCCTGCAGTTCGCCTGTCGGTTGACGGCGACGGGCGGCAGCTCAAGGCGCTGCTGCGCTGGCAGACCGGACATGTCGCTATTTCCGCTCTGCAGGCCGATATGAATGTGGCGCTGTTGCAGCCGTTCTGGCAAGACCGTTTGACCTTGCCTATCCATGTTGGCGGCCGGTTGATTGCGGCTGGCGATCTGCTGCTGGATGCTGCCAGTGGCGCGCCGGTCGATGGCAAAATCCGGCTGACATGGCGTTCAGCGGTGACGGATATAACAGGAATGCACAGTCCGCTCGGCGATTATCAGCTGCTGTTGAAAGCTGATCGGGCGTCCGGGAAATCGTGGCTCTGGTCGATTTCGGGCGGCTCCAGCCCGAAACTTTCCGGTCAGGGCGCCATTGATATGGCAGGGCCCTTGCTTCAACAGTGGCGAATTCATGGCCAGGTTGTCGTGCAACCGGGCGATGGCAGCAATACGATTTCAGCCATGCTTGGCGGCAAGGCGATGACGTACGCCATCTCGGGCGCTCTGCTTAACCCGCGCTGGCAGACGCGCGCCGGAGCGCATTGATCATCGGAGAGGCCTGCGAAAAAGCATGTTGCAACACGCGCTATGCAAGCACTTTATTTGACACGCCGGGCTTCTGTTTCTAAGCTGACGGGGATGAAAATAGACGGAATGACAAAGAGTTATGGCATTATCGGCTGGCCGGTGAAGCATTCGCTGTCACCGCGCTTCCAGATGCATTTTTTACAGCAGGCCCGTTGCAATGCGGCGTATCTGCCGTTTGCCGTGGCGCCGGATTTGCTCGCGCCCGCCATGGAGGGGTTATGGGCGCTGGGCGTGCAGGGTTTCAATGTGACTGTGCCGCACAAGGAATCGGTTTTTCAGATGGTGGATGCCGATGCCGACGCCCGCCTGATCGGCGCTGTCAATACGGTGCGCCGGGCTGAAAGCGGCTGGCAGGCCACCAATACCGACTGGCTGGGATTTAAAGCGGTGATCGATGGCCTCAATGTGGATATTGAAGGCAGGCAGGTGTTGCTGTTCGGCGCTGGCGGCACGGCGCGCGCCGCGCTGCGCGCACTGGCGGATTTGCGACCCGGAGCGGTGCATATTTGTAACCGCAGCTCCGAGCGTTTGGCGGCGCTGCTGGCATCGGCAAGGGATGCCTATCCTGAGCTCAATTGTCAGCCATTGTCGTGGCGGCAGAGCGAGGTTCGCGAGGTCAGCGCAGACTCCTCCCTGCTCATGAACACAACCACGATCGGACTGAATACGAATCAGGATTTTCCTTTTGTGCTGAATGGATCGGGTGCTGCAATTGATGCCGTTTATCAGCCGGATGGCGCGACCGCCTTTGTCCGAGCGGCGATGGCGAGCGGGCGACGCAGCGTGGATGGATTGCCCATGCTGATCGCCCAGGGCGCAGCCTCATTCGCCTGGTGGCATGATTGCGATAGCCCCGATTGCAACCGTACTTTGGACTACATGCAGCAGAGTCTGGGACGGGATCGGGTTGGCCTGCCGGGCTGGAAGGAGGGCGCGTGAATCGATCCCGACTGGGCGATATTTTGCTCAGGCAGCAGAGGATTAGCCGCGAGCAGCTCGATCAGGTGCTACGTGAAGCCAAAC
>JALUYG010000385.1 GCA_027013105.1 Mariprofundus sp. | reverse complement strand
GGACTTCATAACCCAATTCCCGCAACAGATCTGCATTGCTAGTCAATAGTTCACTATCATCATCGACCAGCAGAATGCTCTCGCCATTTCCCCGAATCACCCCGCTGGAGTGCTGCTCATCCATGCGGTCGCCTGAATCGCACAGAGGAAAATAGAGCGCAAAGCAGGCGCCTTCGCCTAACCGACTCTCCACAAGCACGAAGCCGTGATGGCTCTGCATGGCGCCATATATCATCGCCAGACCGAGACCTGTGCCTTTCCCAACCGCTTTACTGGTATAGAACGGCTCAAAAATATGGCCTATCTTCTCACTGGCAATGCCCATGCCATTATCGAGAACAGAGAGCCTGGCATAATCGCCAACTTGAGCTTCCGGATGCTGCGCCACAAAGGCTTCATCGACATGCGCCGGTTGCAGCGCAACCTGAATCATCGGTTCATCTGTATCACTCAATGCATCCCGGGCATTGTTCATCAGATTCATCAGCATCTGCTGAATTTGCGTGCCGCTGCCTTCAATATTGAGCGCGTCCCGGCAAAAATTCCGCTCACAACGAATATGTTCGGAGATCGACACCGATGCCAGCTTATAGGCTTCCAGCGCAAACACACGCAGATCGAAGCGCTTCATTTCAACATCATCCTTACGTGCGAAAGTCAGCAACTGCTGAATCATATCCGCCGCATGCATGGCCAGCTTGCCAATCGTTGTCAGGCGCTTCTGTGCATCATCGGATTTCACATGCCGCTGCAGCATATAGAGGTTGGCTGTAATGCCCGAAAGCATATTATTAAAATCATGCGCTATGCCGCCAACCAGCGTGCCTACCGCCTCCATACGCTGAGCATGCTCAAACTTCTTCTCGCTCGTGTGCATGGCCTGCAAAGCTTTCTCCTTTTCCAGCACCTCTTCACTCAAACGGGCGTTGGTTTTCTGCAACTGACGGGTGCGATCCCAGACTTTATTTTCCAGACTGGCATTGAGCGACTGCAATTCACGCTGGTGCTCATTTAATTGTTGGTTCATCTCCTGCAACAGGGCGGCCTGTTTTTCATTGCGTGATTGCAACACAGCGGATAGCAAGGTGAAAAAGAGAAACATGGTTGGTGCAAACAACTCAACCTGATGGCTATAGGGCAACACCAACAACCCCGCATAACTCAATACGAACACCAATGCGATCAGCAGCGCATAGGCGATCACCCAGAGCCAGCCGCGACGAACGCCCATGATCAGGAAGGCGATAAACGGATACCCCATCGACCAGAAGATGCCGAGATCGCCAATGCCGCCGGCGATCGTCAGCGAAACAAATACGACCACCGATGCAACCATCAGGATTTCATTCACAAAACGGATTCTGATCTGTCGACGAATCGCCCACCAAAAACCTGACAGCGTCACCGCAACAACGAGCAGCACAATAGCCAGACCGAAAAAACCATACGACAGGTTGATCAGTGCGAAAACAGATGCAATCGGGATACAGACATCCAACAACTGCAGCATCGTTTCCGGATCAACCTCCCGATTCACCGTTTCATGCGAATAGCCTCGAAACAGGTGAATGATGCCGCTACCCACGCACCTCTCCGGCCGGCTCAGACGACGATTCGATCTCCCGGTCCATCTCCCCGCTTCTGAGTTTGGCAAGATACGCCCGGAGTGCAGCAGCCACTTTATCCTGCAACAGATAGAGCGCCAGGAAGTTGGGGAAAGCCATGGAGAGCAGCAGCAGATCGGAAAAATCGAGAATATTGCCGGCGCTGACCAGTGAGGCCAGCACCACGAACATCAGAAACATCACCCGGTAGACCATGGAAAAGCGCTCGCCGAACACGTACGTCCAGCAGCGCTCACCGTAATAGGACCACGAAATCATGGTGGAGTAGGCGAACAGCACCACCGATACCGACAAAATAATCGGAAACCATGAAATCACCGTGCCGAAAGCTGCCGCAGTCAGCGCTGCTCCCTTGCTGGCTTCAACCAGGCCGTGATACTCCGGTGCGTTGTAAACGCCGGTCAGCACAATCACCAGCGCCGTCATGGTGCAGATGATGATGGTATCAATAAAAGGCTCATACAGCGCCACAAAACCCTGACGGATCGGATATTTGACCGATGCAGCCGAATGCGCGATCGCAGCCGAGCCTATACCCGCCTCGCTGGAAAAAGCCGCCCGTTTAAAGCCCTGCACCAGCACGCCGACCATGCCGCCGGCAACTGCAGTCGGCGCAAACGCCTGGCTTAGAATCAGCGAAAATGCAGCCGGAATTTCGGCCGCATGGGAGAGAATAATCCACAGACAGGCAGACAAATAGATAAACACCATGGTCGGCACAATCGCCTCCGCCGCATGGGCGATGCGCTTGATGCCGCCGATAATAACCAGCCCCACCGCGCCGGCCATGAAAACGCCGAACACCCATGGAAATTCCCTGAAAAAATGGATCTCGCCCTGCACAGCCCCGAGCGCCTGCGACACCTGAAAGGCGTTACCGCCGCCCAGCGACGCCCCCACGCACAACACCGCAAACAGCATCGCCAGCGTTTTGCCGGTGGTCGCCATCCCTTTCTCGGCGAAACCCTTCGACAAATACTCCATCGCGCCGCCCATAATGCGACCATCGGGACGAATTTCGCGATAGGTCTGCGCCAGCGTCACTTCGGTAAATTTTGATGTCATGCCAAAAAATCCGGCCACGATCATCCAGAATGTCGCCCCCGGCCCGCCGACGCTCACGGCGATGGCCACGCCGGCAATATTGCCCAGCCCCACCGTCGCCGACAGCGCCGTAGTTAACGCCTGAAATGGCGAGACCTCGCCCCGGTCCTGCGATGATCGATACTTGCCGCGAATCACATGAAAGGCGTGCCGCATCATGCGCACATTGATAAAGCCGAAACGACAGGTGAGATAGACCGCGCCGACCACCAGCCAGCCGACAATAAACGGCATATTGGCATCGCCAGGCATCACATCGTAAAACAGCACCGATGCCAGATACCCATTCAACACGCCGAAAAAGGCGTCGATGCCGGGCGCGCCCTCTGGCTGCGCCCAGGCTGCCTGCGCCGTCAACAGTTGCCCCGACAGCAACAGCGCCCCCCAGACCGTGAACCTGACAGTACGCTTCATATTTCCCTCCAATTGTTCATGGCGATGGTAAACTCCCGCAACCAAGCATCATCGAAACCAAAGTCAACACCGAACCGCGAATAAACGCAAATGAACTCGTTCAGACAATCGTTTTCAATTGTTTTATGTTGATAATCGGGCGGTTATGCTGCTTCATCCACGCGATACAGCATAAACCCGCCTGCTACAAACAGCACCACAATCACCAGTATAGAAGTGCGCGCACTACCGGATAGCATGCTCGCCACCCCCATCAGCGCCGGCCCCATCACTGCAGCGAATTTTCCCAGCATATTGAAAAAGCCGAAAAATTCGGCGGCCTGACCTTTGGGAATCATGCGTGCATACATCGATCGGGAGAGCGCCTGCACGCCGCCCATCACCAACCCGATGGCGGCCGCCAGCCAGTAAAAATCGGCTGCATGCTGCATGCCGGCGCTCCAGATACAGACGCCGGAATAGACCGCCAGACTCGCCAGAATCGTTCCCCTGGCGCTCCAGCGCTCGCCGATCCAGCCCAGCGCCAGCGCCGAGGGAAATGCAATAAACTGGGTCATCAACAGTGCGGTCATCAACACGGATGAATCAAAGCCCAGCGCCAGACCGTAATCCACCGCCATGCGCGCCACTGTATTCACGCCATCAATATAGAGAAAATAGGCCAGCAGAAACAGCCATATCTGTTTTTGTCCGCGCAGGTGATGAAATGTGCCGACAAACTGGCCAAAGCCGCGCCGGGCCGCCTGTAGCCAGTGTACGCTTTCCGCTTCTCCCTGTTCATGCACAAAACTGGCCAGCGGCAATGTGAACAGCGCCCACCACAAGGCCACAGTGATAAACGACCAGCGCACGGCCGCCGCCTTGTCGGCCAGCATGAACCAGTCCGGATGCAACGTCATCACCACATTAACGGCAAACAGCAGGCCGCCGCCGATATAACCGGCGGCATAACCGAGCGATGACACCCGATCCAGCTTCTCATGCTCGGCCACATCGACAATCAGCGCATCATAAAACACATTGGCGCCGGAAAAGCCGATCGCCCCGAAAGCATAAATCAAAATGGCCAGCAACCAGTGGCCGCCACCAATCAGCAACAGTGCGGCGGTCATCAGCACGCCCAGCGCCGTAAAGCTCAGCAACATGCGTTTTTTCAGACCGCCCTGATCGGCCATCGCTCCCAGCACCGGCGCCAGAAGCGCAATCAACAAACCCGCGCCGGCGTTGGAAAGCCCGAGCCAGAATGTGGACTGGCTGGCGCTCAGGCCGGCCGCCCAGTACTGTTTAAAAAATACCGGAAAGAAGCCGGCCATTACGGTGGTGGCGTAAGCGGAGTTGGCCCAGTCATAACAGGCCCACGACCACACCGCTCTGCGTTGGTTGCGATTCATTGCGGCAAATGTAGAACCGGGACAGGATTTTGGCGAGGGTTTACCGCGCTACTTGCCAACAGAGAGTGGAAAAACGTGTGAAACAGTCATTGCTTTTTTCACAGTGAAGCCGTAAAAACCCCACCCGTGAGTTGCCAGCACATGGAAAGGAAAAATGTAAATTTCCTTACAACAAGGGAGAAGAGAAAAAATGTCCGACCATTTCGACAACATCCGTTCCGACAACGCCGATCACCATATCGAGCCGGCTGTGCCCGGCTATACAGATATGGCGCAGACCGACAGTGATCGTCAGGCGCTGCATCCGCCGGCTGATCTGTTTGATGAGAGTAGCGATTCTGAAACCGTTTTTCCTGCGCCGGAAAAATCAGCTCCGGCAGATGCGCAACCGGTGCAACAGCCGGACAGGTCGCAGACGCGCTATTTAATGCCTGTCATATTCACGCTGCTAATCGCGGGAATTGGATATTATCTGTTGAAAGCAGACAACAACGCGTCCGATACCACCGCATCGACTGCAACTGACAGCCAGCAGTTTCAATCCGATTCAACCGTACTGAAACCGCTACCCATTCCGGACATGGGAGATACCGAAACAACACAGCCAGCT
>JALUYG010000384.1 GCA_027013105.1 Mariprofundus sp. | reverse complement strand
CTGGTTTGTATTCTGGGCCTTCTTCTTGCTGAACTCATTCGTACCGTTCCTGATGCTGATCTTCTCGGCCATGCGCCACTCACCTGCGCTGATGCTCATCCCCGCAGGCAGTATTCTGATCGGTACGTTCCTTGAGCGGTATATGTGGATCATCAGCGCACATGCAGATGATATCGATCATACGCCATTTTTATCATCATGGGTTGATGTGGCGATTACTGTGACGATATTCACGCTTGGCTGCTTGCTCTGGGATCGCCAGATGAAGAAGGATGGCCTCTATTACGAAGGCGAGTAAGTCTGTAAGTTTCACATTAAAAGCCGCCAACCAGATGATGGTTGGCGGCTTTTTTTTGGCGGTAAAGCATTGGACAGTATATCTCGCCCTGTTAAAACTATTTTCTCGCTGCCATTATCGCGCATGCGGGAACGCCTGGCGATTATGGATCAACGCGCTTCGTTGCGCACTGCAATAATTTATTTGTGAACGTACTCTCGTATATCGACGAATATGCTGGTTCCGGGCATCATGATGCGGGAATGGATACAGATAGCTGTATGTGAGCTAGCTGCAGATGGGCGGTGAACTATTATTCCGAAATATCCTCGCTGTTCGGCGCACGGTTCTCAGGCAATTCGTCCTGTTTGATGAAGCGCTGTGCAACAAGCGTTAATTCGAACAACAGCCACATCGGCAGCGCCAGCATCGCCTGCGTGATCACATCAGGAGGCGTGAGAATGGCGGCTGCGACAAAGACGATCAGAATCACATAGCCGCGGTTCTCTTTTAGCTGTTGCGCCGTCACCACGCCAAAATGCATGAGCAGCAATAGCGCCATCGGTAGTTCAAAGGCCAGCCCGAAGGCGAAAAGCATTCGCATAAACAGGGTTAGTGACTCCTTCAGCGACGGCATGGCTGCGATTTGGTCGGAAGCGAAGCCGAAGAAAAATTTAAAGGCGAACGGGAATACGCCAAAATAGGCAAAGAAGCCGCCGCCATAAAAGAGAATGCCGCCAGCCAGCAACAGCGGCGTGAACATACGCCGCTCCTTCTCATACAGGCCGGGAACGATGAACGCCCACAGTTCTGAGAGCAGCCATGGAAAGGTGAGAAAAAAACCGAAAAACATGGATACGCGCAGATAGGTGAAAAATGCTTCGTGCGGGGCGATAAACACCATTGTCGGGTGCGGCCCGAGGGCTTCGCGTAGCGGATTGGATAACCAGGAGAACAGCGCATCCGCCTGCCAGAAACAGAGCATAAATGAGAGAATAAGGATCAACATATAGCGCAGCAGGCGGTTGCGCAGCTCAACAAGGTGGGAAATCATTTCGTCTTACGGGGCTGTTTGGCGGTGATCTCCACGAGGGGTTCGATATCGGTGATGTCCTGAACGGTCTCTTCAAATTCACTTTTGATGTCGATCAATTCGTTTTCCATCGGGCGGCGAATTTCTGTCTGGATATTGCGCCACTGCTGGGTGGCGTAGCCGAACAGCCGGCCGATGGTCTGAGCGGCCTGAGGCAGCCGTTTGGGGCCGACGACAATCAATGCCACCAGGCCGATGACGATCATCTCCATCCAGCCAATGCCAAAGAGTTCCATGGGTGCGCTATCTCAGGTGATATTCAGGATGGTTTGTGTTCGCTATGGTTTTTACCGTCGTGGTTCTTTTCTGTCGCATCTTCATTCTGCAAGCCGCTACGCAGTCCGGTGACAAATTTGCCTAAACCTTCACCGAGTTCCGGCAGACGTTTGGCTCCGAATATCACGAGCACAATCAATAAGATGACAAGCAGTTCCCAAATTCCTAAGCCGAACATGACAGCCTCCTGGTTGCGATAATGGCCGGAAGTCTGACTGATGCAGTCAACAATTGCTACTTCAGGCGTTCGCTTCCTGATTTTCAGCTCTGTCCGGAGCAGCTTGAAGTTCAAGCGCATCTCCGCATTCCGGACAGTTATGCCACTGCGGCAATTCGGCGTTCTTGTCCAGTTCGATTCGGATAGCATGATGGCAGGCAGGGCACTCTCCGCGAGCGTCAAGGCCTTCCTTATCTTTGTCCCAGCGCCGCTTGGCGGCAACTGCGCCGCCGATCAGAAAACCCGGTACGAGAAAGAAATGGGCGATAGGGATCAGAACGCAAACTGTGGCAATCACCCAGAACAGCGCCAGCGTCTGCAACGCTCTGGTTTTCTGTTCCTGTTTGGTGAAGGCCAGCGCCTGCATCTCGGCCGGTGTGGTGTCACCATTCTGCTGGCTTTTAAAGCGGATCGCCTGGGTAATTTTTTCTGCCATATTTACTCCCCTCCATCTGAACTATTTGAATCGGCCGAATCAGCCCTTGTATCGGAATATGCCACCATCACCAGCGGTCTGGCTTTTTTGGTTAGCACGGCCGGCAGTGAAATGCCGGGCAGCGCTTCCAGCGCCTGCGCCGGGCAAATATCGATGCAGCGGCTACATCCTATGCAGGCATCGGCCCTGAATTCAAGTATCCTGTTTGAGCCGAACTCCCGTAAATGCAGTGCGCAGGTGGGGCATGTTTCAACACACTGGCCACAGGCGGTGCAATGTGCATCGGCCTGAATGGCGCCCAAAGGCATGGAGGGCATGGCCGGCAGCGGCATGAAATTACTCTGCAGTTTGGGCAGGGCCCTGAGAAAGAGTTGCAGGCGCACAGGTAGTGGTGAACGTACGGGTGCAGATTCGGTTTGAGGTTGTGCATTGGCGGCCAGTCGGGCCGCCTGTGTGAGCTGTTCGGATGCCCTGGCTGCGCCCTGTGCCAGTGAAGGGATGAGGTGGCGAAAAAAGGCGCGCCGCTCCGGTTCGTCGGCGGGTTTATCGGCGCTGCCGGCGGCCATAGAGGCATCACGCTGCTGCGATCCGTGCGATATAGAGAGATGAACGCCGAGCGCCTGATTGAAGACGGCGTAATCTTTTTCCGTCTGTTGCATGATCTCTGCGCCGAATCGCATCGGACAATCGCTGCACTGGTCAATGCCGTCCAGGTAGAGCTGTTTTATTCCTTCAGCAGCCAGCGATGCAAGCAGCATCGGCGTCCAGGCTGCATGACATGGGATAGTGATGTCGGCATGCGCCCGGTCTGCAGTGCTACAGGCCGCAGTGACCACTGTTTTGCCCTGTTGCGCCAGTTGCGTGCAGTGGCGAACCAGCGCGGCAGGCTTGACATCTGCATGCCGCATGGCGTCCGTAGGGCAGATGCTGACGCAGCCAGTGCATCCGGTGCAGGCGGTGGAATCCACAAGTGGCAGTGGTGCATCCGAATCCGAAAGTTGAATAGCCCCGGCTGGGCATACGTCGCGACAACGATGGCAGGCATGGTCGCTATCTTCCCGCAGATCTGCATTCAGGCAGCTTTGCGAGGCCAGTTGTGGAGGGGGGATCATCAGCGTATCCATGATGCTGGCAAGCATGCCATGCGGCTTTGTTGTTTGTCATGGTTTTTAAGCCGGGCCGCTGTAACGCCTGACCCGCTGATACGACGAAGAATCAGGCGTGTGATGTCAACGGAGGTCTACAAAGGGGAAGAATATGCACCATGGAGGTGTGTGATGAATATACGATTCCGCCAGATCAGTACGGTTGCAGTTTCCATCGTTTCACTTGTCTCTGTTGTCGCAATCATGCTTGTAACCGCACCGGTGCAAGCCGGAGGCTATTTCCACTTTGGCTACGGGCATCATGAAGAACACGGTGATGATGGGCATGATGGATATGGTTACGCTTATCCACTCTATTTTGGCCTGCACAGCTATTATGGCCACCATTATTATGGCCATCACTACTACGGTCATCATTACTATGGCCACCACTACGGTTATGGTTACCCTTATTACGGTCACTACTATGGTTATTACAGCTTTCCTTATGACAGATATAGCTATCGTGAGCCCTATGGCTCCAATGATGGCTATGATCGTGGCAATTCATCATCACTGTATCGTCGTCACGATGATGATCGTGGTAATAGCCATCGTACTGCCGGCCATGGCTGGGCGTTGCTTGGCAAAAATCAGGCCAGCGCCGCACTGACTGATTTTGGCAGGCAGGCTCAGGCATCGCCTGCCAAAGGCGGCCCTAAAGTGGGTTACGCGCTGGCTTCGGCTGATCTTGGTCGTCTGGATCGGGGGGTATGGGCGATGCGGCGCGCCCTGAGGATTGATCCCGAAGCGCTGCATTATATCGCGATGGATCGGCATCTGAATGCCAAGGTTGACCAGATTATCCGTCAATATCGGAACAGGCGGGCGTATTCGTCCCGAGATGCCGATACCGCTTTTATGCTGGCGTCACTGCACTATTTAAAAGGCGATATGCATGCAGCTCGCACGAATATCGACCGGGCCATGTTATCGCATCATGTCAGCACCAGTACAAAAAATCTGCGCGCCTTGATTGATAAGGAGCGGGATGGTTGATCGCATGAGTGGTCGAAATCGGGGTTGAAATTCAACACTGCTTGCCATCGCCGCTCTTGCAGCCTAGAAGCCGGTTATGGCAACCAAATCCTCCATGGCCGATGGCGCCACCTTGCTCTCCGATGGTGAGCAGTCGCTGGAGATCGCTCCCGTCATGACCAAAAGCTGATGGGGGTTCGGGTTGATAAATGGTTGTGGGCGGCGCGTTTCTTCAAAACACGCGGTCTTGCTACGGAAATGGTCAACGGCGGGCATGTCCGAATCAATGGCGAACAGGTCAAGCCGTCCAAAACCGTCGAAATTGGAGATGAATTGCGTATCAATCGCGGTCAGGAGCGCTACATCGTCACAGTAACCGGCCTGGCTGAAAAACGCGGCTCCGCCGCCGTAGCGCAAACCCTGTATCAGGAGACCGATCAGAGCGTGGCGGCCAGGGAGCAACAGCGGCAACTGCGCAAACTCAACGCCAGCCCAGCGCCGATGAAGCGCCCGGATAAAAAAGCCCGTCGCCACATTATCCGTTTCGTCAAAAGAGACCATTGAGAATGATGCATTGAAAAAGGCATCGAATGATGTACAATTTGATGCAGTAACTTGTACACGCGGGAGTTTCAAATGCGAACGACGTTGAATTTAGATGATGCGTTGATTGAAAAGGCTTTTCGTCTGACCGGTGTGAAAGAAAAATCCGTACTGGTTCGCGAAGGCTTAAAAGCG
>JALUYG010000383.1 GCA_027013105.1 Mariprofundus sp. | reverse complement strand
GATAGCGGCGAACATGCGCCGCACCTGATGGTAACGGCCCTCATGCAGAATCAATTTCGCTTCATGGACGCCGCAAATGGATAGTTCGGCAGGCAGGCAGGGTCTGTCATCATCTTCCAGCATCAGCTCGCCGCTGGCAAAGCGATCCACCTCGCTGCCATCCAGAGGATGCGCCAGAGTGACCGCATAGGTTTTGGAGATATGGCGTTTGGGACTGGTCAGCTGGTGGTTAAGCAGGCCGTCGTCGGTGACAATGAGCAGGCCGGACGTATCCTTGTCCAGGCGCCCGACACTGGATAACGGCGGTTTTCGGTCGATCCAGCGTTCGGGAAAATCGGCATAGATGAGTCGACCATCTTCTTTGCGTGAGCAGACAGCCCCCAGCGGTTTGTGATAGATCAGGGTGAGGCCGTCAGGATGATCCAGCGCTTCGCCTTCCAGCAGCACCTGCTCCGGAAACACCTTCTGAGCCGGCGAAACGGCGGGCTGGCCATCTACTGAAATCCAGCCTGCTTTAATCCAGTGGCGCACATCCTTTCTCGCCCCGTAGCCGAGGTTGGAGAGCAATTTATCCAGACGTTCTGCTTTTCTCATGTTACCGTTCTCATGTTATCGAACTCCTTCAAGCACTTTAAATCCATCCGTTTCCACCATGCATCGGCACTGTCGCAGTTCGGATCTGAGCAGCTGTTCATAGGGCAGTTGGCGATTGGCGACCAGGAAGAGTGCGCCACCGCGCCTGAGCGACTGGCAGGCGCGCTGTGCGATGCGCCGGCCCAATGCCACATCTCTGTTCTGACCGCTGTGAAATGGCGGGTTGCAAACAACCCAGTCCAGTTGTTCGGCCAACGGCTCGGATGCGGCGTCAGCCCAGCGGGGGAGAATGCTTCGGCGCCATGGCTTCAGGTTGTCAATGGCGCACTCCAGCGCCAGTTGGTCGGCCTCAACCAGGTGAATCACTGTTATATCATCTTGCCGTCGCAAAATTTGCTCGGTCAGCAGGCCGTAACCGCAGCACAGATCCATGCCGTTGCCGGACAATGCGGGCAGTTGCGAAAGCAGCAGGGCGGAGCCTCTGTCCGGCCGATCCCAGCTAAACAGTCCCGGCCTTGTGATCAGGCCATGGCTATCCACATGGCGGGGCAGGGCGGCGGCGATCCACTGTGTGGCCAGTGCGCTATTGTATGTTGCGCTCTTGCGGGCGGAGAAGATCCTGCACTTCGATTTTGATCGCGATGCAATATTACCGGCCAGTTTTTCCAGCGCCGACGCATAGCTTTTTGCACCATGATCATTGGCGCAGGCCACCATCACCCGGCCGTTTTCTGGCAGCCTGTTCATCGCTTCCGCCATCCATGCGTGCGTCTGTTGTCTGTTTTTCGAGGGGGATAGCAGGATCAGGTCATACATTTTGCCGGAGTCGGGCCAGGCGGGGAAAACAGCAAGGCCGATATGTTGAATGGCGGCGTGCAAGGGTTTGAAATGCTGCTGAATATCCAGCTGGCCGGACTGTGCTTGAATCGTCAGCAACAGTGGATGCGCCTTTGCATTGATGATCAGGATGCGTTCAGGCTCGATTTCAAGAGCAGTCCGATATAAAAGTTCGATCGCTTTCATGGTTTGGGACTGTATGAACAGAAGCTGCGACTGTCCATCGATTGCAGGATGGAATGGGCATTGGCGGATATGTCAACTGGAAAGCGCATGATAATGGCGTTGACGGGTAAGTTGATGCAACATAGCGCCATGCTATCCACCAGTCTGAGCGATAAACGGATTCTTGTGACGCGGGCCAGAGAGCAGTGCGATGATGTCATTAAGATGCTGCAGTCACGCGGCGCAGCGGCTGTGCTGTTGCCTTGTCTCCAGGTTGAAGCGCTGCCGCATGCCATCGCCGATGGCGTGGCCATGCTGGCCGATTTTAGCGATGTGTTGTTCACCAGCGCCAACGGGGTGCATGCCGTGGCCGCTGCTGCGGCTGGCAATGGCGGCAATCTCAATGGGCTGCTGGCGGGGCGGCGTATTGCGGCGGTTGGCGGCAGGACTGCTGCAGCGCTGGCGAAACTGGGCGTCGGCGTGGATATCATCGCGGCGCATGCATCACAGCAGGGGCTGATAGCGGCTTACGAAAACAGGGGGCTGCCGCACGCGCTGCTGTTTTTTCGCGCCGAAGAGGGCAGCGACGCTCTCGCTGATGCCCTGTCGCGACAGGGGGTGACGGTGGCGACTATTCCGGCTTATCGGACGGCTTGCCCGCAGCAGGATGCCGGCGATGTGATCGCCATGATGCAGCGCGGCGAGATCGATGCTGTGCTGCTGGGTAGCGCCAAAACCGCCGCCCATTATCTGCAACGCATGGGTTCCACGGCGCTGGCCAACCGGCCTGTGATTGTTGCTATTTCAGAAAAGATGGCCGAATCGGCGCGTCGCTTGGGATTGAACGTGCAGGTTGTCGCCAAAGTCGCTAGTTTTGAGGCCATGCTCGATGCACTGGCCGAGTATTTTGATTCCGGGAGTAAATAATATGTCCTTGCCTGATCTGATGATCCGTCCGCGCCGATTGCGCAATTCGGCGACGATTCGCCGCATGGTGCGGGAAACTGTGTTGACGACGGCCGATCTGATTTATCCGCTGTTTGTCGATGAGACCATTACCGAGGCCGTGGCGGTGAAGAGCATGCCGGGCGTATCGCGTATTCCGTTGTCTCAGGTTGGCGATGCGGTGCAAGAGGTTGCGGCGCTGGGCGTGCCCGGCGTCATTCTGTTCGGTATTCCGGCTGAAAAAGATGCGGTCGGTTCCGGCGGCTGGGATGCCGATGGCATCGTGCAGCGGGCGATCCGGGCTGCCAAAGCGGCCTGCCCCGATATCTGCGTCATTGCCGATGCCTGCTTTTGCGAATACACCGATCATGGTCACTGCGGCGTGTTGCACGGTGAGGAAGTGGATAACGATGAAACCCTGATCAACCTGCAAAAAGAGGCGGTCTCCTATGCCGAGGCCGGGGTCGATATTGTGGCGCCGTCCGGCATGATGGACGGCATGATTGCAGCCATCCGCACAGCCCTGGATGATGCCGGATTTTCGCATACGCCGGTGATGTCGTATGCAGTCAAATACGCCTCCGGTTATTTCGGGCCGTTTCGCGATGCGGCCGATTCAGCGCCGAGTTTTGGCGATCGCGCCAGTTATCAGATGGATCCGGCCAACCGTCGGGAGGCGTTGAAAGAGGCGTTTCTCGATGTCGATGAGGGGGCGGATATGCTGATGGTCAAGCCGGCGCTGGCGTATATGGATATTATCCGGGAAGTGAAAGATGCCACCCAGCTGCCGCTGGCGGTCTATAATGTGTCGGGCGAATACGCCATGGTGAAGGCGGCCGCCGCCAATGGTTGGATTGATGAAAAGAGGGTGGTGCTGGAGACCATGAGCGGCTTTAAACGCGCCGGCGCCGATATGATTCTGACCTACCATGCGCTGGATGTGGCGCGTTGGTTGAACGAAAAGTGAGCGTGTGATGACGAAACCGGCAGAGACGGATAAACCAAAAGAGCCTGAACAGGAGGTCGTGGAAGCGGTGGTCGCCGACAATGCTGCGACTGATTCCGAGAGTAAAGCGCCGACAGAAGGTGCTGCTGCAGAAGCTGAGAAAAAATCGCATGGCGCGCGCAATGTCGTTCTGATTCTGCTGTTTATTGTGTTGGCCGTGATCGCCGCCCTGGTGATGAGTGGTAAACTGAAGCCGCTGTATGCGTCGATGCAAGCCCGGCTGCACCACCATGTGGCCGAATCTGACGAGCGCGGACAGAGGCAAGCAGATGACGCCAGAGCTGTTGAGAAAGATGCAGCGCCCATGGCGTCTCAGGCAGCGTCTGATCAGCGGCGGCAGGCGCCGCTGCAGCAACAGGCCAGTCCTGCCGGCGGGCAACGAGCCGGGGCGGAGCCGGGCGCTTCGCAACAGAACGATTCGCAACAGGAGCCGGAACCGGCGGGAATAGAGGCGACCGGGTCACAACAACTGGAGCAAGCGCAGGCTGCGGGCATTCCATCTGAAGAGGTGCAGTCGCTGTTGTCCGCTATCGCGGGGTTGCGCACCCAGTTGCAGCAGATGGGCGCAACGCAACAGGCGCTGCAGCGTGGCCTGAAAGAGCAGCAGCAGATGAACCTGCAGGTGCGGTTGCGCTGGATTGTCGATCCGGCCAGCCGCTTGCCGCAACTGCAACTGGCCTGGGAAGAGATATCCCTGTTGCCCGGTTTGAGTAGTAGTCAACGCAGTGAAGCCGTGCGTATGCACAAGCTGGCCAGAAGTCGCGTGCAACAGTTGAAACAGTGGCAGGATGCATTGAACAGGTGGGCTGATGCGCTGGTGACGCCGGTGCAGCGGAATATCCTGCCGGAACCGGACTACCCCTGGCTGGCGTGGATCGTGCGTCAGTTCAAGTTGCGGCCGGCGCCATCGGTTGAGGCGCGCCGCCTGAACGACCTGCGCGCCCGTCTGCTGGATGCAGCGCGCCATTTAACGCTGGAATCGTGGCCGAAAAAAGGCGAGTGGCAGAGTTTGCAGGCTGAATTGTTGCTGCAGATTCGGGCCATGCATCATGGCGAGGGGAAAAATTCGCAGGCGATAGAGATCGGCCTGCCGGAAAGTTTTGATGCGATTCAGGCCGATATCGCCACGCTGCGCCATACCGCCCTGCAGTGGCAGCATGGAGGTGTGCAATGAGACTGGTTCTGCTACTGCTGCTGGCGCTGGCTGTCAGCATCGCCCTGATTGTGTTTCCAGATATTGCCGATCAGGCGCTGCGAATTGAGGCGTTCGGCTGGATTTTTGAAACCAGACAGGGGGCGTTTATTGTGGCGCTGCTGGCGCTGCTGCTGCTGTTCTGGTTGTTGCGAAATATTGTTGCTGCGCTGTTTGCCGGGCCGGGCGTCGCCTGGCGCTCACTGCGGCTGGGTAGCCGTAAACGGCGGGAAAAGAGGCTCAGGGAGTTGGCGCTGCAGTGGATCAACGGGCGCAGTCATATCAACATCAAGGGCTTGAAACGGTGCCGCGGCATCCTGCCGGACTGGATGGTCGGTTTGCTGCAGGTGATGGCGACGCCGGTGTCGGATCTGCCCATGCCGGGCGACGATCAGGATGATCTGCTTACCGTGATGACTGCGCGCCGTGTGACAGATCCGGAAAATGAACAGAGCATTGATCTGGCCACCCGCAAGGCGCATCTGGAAGCCTGGTTGAAGGTTTGCCCCGATGCGCCGCTGGCTCTCTCCCGCATGGCCGATCTGGCCGGGGAAGAGGGCGATCTGTCCGCCTTTATCAACCAGTTGGAGGCGGACTGGAAACTTGGCCGACGCAGCGCCGAAACGGCTAAGCCGCGGCTGGTGCATGCCTGCCTGAAACTGGCCGAGCAGCAGCCGGAGCAGGCCCTCGACTATCTGCGCAAAGCCTATCGGCTGTTGCCGGATCATGCCGAGGTGCTGCTGGCCTACGGCCAGGCGCTATTGGATAAGGGCGATATAAAAATGGCCCAGCGGTTGTGGAGTGAATTTCTTGAGCAGCACAGCCACTATCGTATTGCCCGCGCCCTGCTGGAGTTGCAGCGCGACGATCCCATCCGCGCCTATCGCAAACTGGAAAGGAAAAAGGCCGATATGCTCAATCCGGCCCAGCGCTGGCTGCGCGCTGAACTGGCGCATGCCGGTAAGCTCGACGGGCTGGCCATGGAACAGATGCAGGCGTTGGCGGAAGATTGCGACAGCGTCGTGGCCTGGAACAGTCTGGGCCGCTGGCATGAAGCGCAGGAGGCCTTCGATCAGGCGGCATCATGCTATCGGCGCGCATTGGTAAAACAGCTGGCTGAATAGAGGTGAAACAACTGTTTTCCATGCTGTGCCGCTGGCTGGCGCGGTTGCGAAGCCTTGTTGTCAACGGGCTGTTTTTGATGTTTCTGTTGCTGCTGGCGGCCGCCTTTTTTAGCGAACAGCCGCATGTGCCTGAAAATGCTGCGCTGGTGCTCAATCCGGTCGGCCCTGTTGTTGAGGAGTTGGCGCTGCCATCCACATCGGGCTTGCCGTTGACGTTCTCGCCCACGAAGCAGACGCAGCTGCGCGATCTGGTTGCAGTGATTCACCATGCCGCCGCCGATGCGCGCATTCACCTGATGGTGTTGAAGCTGGATGAGATGGGAAAAACCTCGCTGCCGATACTGCAGGCGCTACGCAAGGCGATCGAGCAGTTCAAAACATCCGGGAAAATGGTGGTGGCGGTTGGCCCGAATTACTCCCAATCGCAGTATTATCTCGCCGCTACGGCGGATCGGCTGTTTCTCAGCTCGTTGGGCGTTGTTGCTATTCAGGGATTCAGCATCTATCGCAATTATATCCGCGATGCGCTGGACAGAGTGGGTGTGGATATCCAGCTGTTCCGGGCCGGAAAATACAAGGCGGCGGTGGAGCCGCTGGTGCGCAACGATATGTCCCCTGAAGATCGACAGGCCAATCGGGCCTTGCTGAAGGTGTTGTGGTATCGGTACAAGCATGATGTGGCCGAGATGCGGCATATTCGGGCGGAGCGTTTACAGATGGTGCTCGATCACCCGGCCGATTACCTGGCCAAGGCCGGCGGCAACACGGCCGAACTGGCCAGGCAGGAGGGGTTGGTGGATGCGCTGGCCGATCATGGCGCCATTGAAGATTATATCGCCGGCGCAATGGGAGTCGAATCGGGCCAGTACGCCAGTATCGACTTCCCTCGCTACCTGCAGGCGATCGGAAGCGTAGATGTGCCTGACAGCGCCGATCAGATTGGCATTATCACCGCCAGCGGCATGATTCTCGATGGTCAGCAGCCGCCGGGTTCTATCGGCAGCGAAAGCATGATCGAACTGCTGGATCGGGCCCGGCTGGACAGTAACATCAAGGCTGTCGTGCTTCGCATTGATAGTCCCGGCGGCAGTGCGCAGGCATCGGAAGTGATTCGCAGTGAGATTGTGCGCCTGAAAAAAGCCGGTAAGCCGGTGGTCGTCTCGATGGGCGGCATGGCGGCTTCCGGCGGCTACTGGATGGCGACGCCGGCCGATCAAATCTGGGCATCTGACGCCACCATTACCGGCTCCATCGGCGCTTTCGGCGTGTTGCCCAGCATGCAGCGAGGTCTGGAAAAGCTCGGCGTGCATAGCGACGGGCTGGGTACGACATCGATTGCCGGCGGTCTTCGGGTGGATCGTGCGCTGCCGACTGAATTGAACAAAGTGATGCAGTTGAGCATGCAGCATATATATCGCCGTTTTCTGCAGGTGGTGGCCGATGGCAGAAAATTGCCTGTCAAACAGGTGGCGAAGATTGCCGAGGGACGGGTCTGGAGCGGCGCGGATGCCAGGCGTCTTGGGCTGGTGGATGCGCTGGGCGATCTCGACGATGCCGTTGCGGCGGCGGCGCAACTGGCCGGTCTCGGTGCGCACTATTCGAGGCTGCGGATTATGCAACCGCTGAGCTTGCAGGAGATGATCATGGTCAAAATTTTTGGTGATGCGGATGCACTGACACGGCGCATGGCCGCAGCGGTTGTATCCCGGATGTCGGCGCTGCTGCCGCAGTCGATGATGAAGGAAGTTGCTGCAGTGACGCAGCTAAGCGGATTTGCTGCCGGACGGCCGGGCATCTTCGCCATGTGCAATGTGCGGGTTGAATAATGAAACATATCGTGATGTGGAAATTAAGGGATAAATCGGAGGCGGCGGCGATCAAGGCCCGACTGGACGCGCTGGCCGGTAACATTCCCGGTTTGATCAGTCTCGAAGTTGGTATTGATTTTCTCGGTTCGGCGCAGTCCGCCGATCTGGCGCTGGTTGCCGAACTGGAGAGCCGTGAGGCGCTGGAGTCTTACCAGAATCATCCGCTACATCAGGCCGTGGTTTCACTGCTGAAAGCCGCCGCCATTTCCCGCACTGTGATCGATTATACGCTATAGCTCTGCTGCGAAATCAACATTTCTACCGGTTTGCACGGCTGTAATCCGCACTAAAACAGAGGGTTGATAGATGTATTTCAGATGCATATAATGCCGTTTGCTGACGATGAGGCAGTGACTCACGCGGCGAGGAGGCCGTTTTGGCTTATGATTACATCAGTAAAGAGTAATTGCGAAACAGAACCTTGACAGTATATTATTATCACATTATAATATGCTTTTAATGTAAAGTTTAATGCAGGAGTGGTGAATAGAGCCCGCTGTTGTAACCGGGTTGTTAATAAATGAAGATAACTTTTTTGGAAGGTTATGTTCGCCAATTGATTCCACAGGAGATTCCAGTGACTGATCAGACGCGCAGAGCGCTTTTATATACCGTAGCCAGTGGCATGGGGGCGGCCGGCGTCGCCGCGACGGCGGTGCCATTTGTGCGATCCATCCAACCGGCCGCCGACACGCTGGCGGCGGCGGTGACCGAGTTCGACGTATCCAGCGTGGGCGAGGGCATGTTGAAAACCATTGCCTGGCGCGGTCAGCCGGTGTTCGTGCTGCACCGGACTGCGGCCATGCTGGAGAGTCTGCACGGGCACGATGAGCTGTTGCGCGATCCGATGTCGCGGGCTATTCCCGAAGTGCAGGCGGACTGGATGAAAACTGATGAGCAGCGTATCACGCGCTCCATCAAGCCTGAAATTCTCGTGGTCAGCGCAGTCTGCACGCATCTGGGCTGCGTGCCGGGCATCATGCCGACCCCCGGCCAGAAAGATTGGGGCGAAGCGGTGCCTGCGAACTGGCCGGGCGGCTGGCACTGCGCATGCCACGGCTCCAACTACGATCTGTCCGGCCGCGTATTCAAGAACGTGCCGGCGCCGTATAACCTGTTTCTCCCGCCTTACAAATACACCAACGATACGACGATCCTGATCGGTTAATATGAAGCAGACAATGCGCGTTAAGGAGCGATAAGATGATTAAGAAAATACTGGATTCGAGCGCCGCGCAGTGGTTGGATGATCGCACTCATGCGGTGCAATATATCCGATTCCACCTGATTGATTATCCGACGCCGAAAAATCTGAACTACATGTACGCCTTCGGCTCGATTGCGCTGGTGGTGCTGATTTTGCAGGTGTTGACCGGGCTGTTTCTGGCCATGGATTATAAGGCGGCGACGCTGCCCACCGGCAATGGCTTTTCGCTGGCCTTTGATTCGGTCGAACGCATCATGCGCGATGTCAACAGCGGCTGGTTGATTCGTTATATGCACGCCGTCGGCGCATCGGCCTTTTTCTTTGTGATTTATCTGCATATGGCGCGCGGGCTCTATTACGGCTCCTATAAAAAGCCGCGCGAATTTCTGTGGATCATGGGCGTGATGATTCTGGTGATTATGCAGGCGACGGTGTTTTTCGGTTATCTGCTGCCCTGGGGGCAGATGTCGTTCTGGGGCGCGACGGTGATCACCAATATTTTCGGCGCCATCCCGGTGATTGGCGACTGGCTGCTGCAACTGGTGCGCGGCGGTTTTTCCGTCGGCGATCCGACGCTGGGGCGTTTTTTCGCCCTCCACTTCTTAACGCCACTGTTGCTGGTCGTGGTGGTGTTGTGGCATGTCATGGCGCTGCATGTGGTCCACTCCAACAACCCGACCGGCGTGGAGACGAGCGAGAAAAACATTATTCCGTTCCACCCCTATTATACGGTCAAAGATCTCTTCGGCATCGGCGTGTTCCTGATTGTCTATAGCTATTTTGTCTTCTTTAACCCGACCGGCAACGGCCTGATTATCGAGGTGAACAACTTCAATCCGGCCAATCCGATGCATACGCCGGGCGATATCTCTCCGGTCTGGTATCTGACGCCTTGGTATGAAATTCTGCGTAGCGTGCCGGATAAACTGCTCGGCATCATCGGTATGGGATTTGCCTATGTCTGTCTGTTTCTGCTGCCGTGGCTGGATCGTTCGCCGGTGCGTTCGGCGCGCTATCGCCCGGTTTACAGGATGATGCTGATCGTGTTCTTCGCGGCTATCGCTACATTGGGCTATTGCGGCCATCATCCGGTGACGCCGGAATTAACACTGGTGGGGCGAATCGCTTCCGTGGTCTATTTCGCCTTCTTCTTCATGCTGCCATTTGTGCATAAATTCGAGAAAACCAAACCCTTGCCGGAGGATCTGTAAGATGAAAAAAATCATCATGAGCTTCGTTCTGCTGCTCGCTATGGGCGGAGCCTCCGGGTTGAGTCAGGCGGAAGAGTCTGTGGCGCTGAAGTCGGTGGATATCAGCCTGGACCGGGCGACGCTGCAAAAAGGGCTGCATGTGTTTACCGATGTCTGCATGGGTTGTCACTCGCTGCGTTATATTACCTGGAAAGATCTGATGGACTACCCTGAGATCGGTCTGAAACGTGAAGCCGTGGATGAACTGCGTGAAGATGCGCCGCTGAATGCGCCCATCAAGACATCCCTGAGCGAAGCCGAAGCGAAGGAGAACTACGGCATTGTGCCGCCGGATTTGTCGCTGATGGCCCGTGCGCGCGAAGGCAAGGGCGCTTATATCTATTCGCTGTTGACCGGGTTTGCACATGATCCCAAAGGGCGTGTTGAGGATGGCAACTACAATATCTATTTTCCTGGCCATCGCATTGCCATGGGCGACCCGCTCGGTTGGCTCGATCATGAACCGGAAGATGAGCAGGATCTGAAACAGCAGGCGCGCGCCGTCGCCTCTTTTTTAACCTTCGTCAGCGATCCGCATCAACTGGAACGCCAGGCGATAGGCAAATGGGTGATCATCTTCCTGATTGTGCTGACGCTGGTTCTCTGGCTGCTGAAACGGGCGGTCTGGAGCGATGTGGAGCATTAGTTTCCAATGACTGCGCAATGATTGCGCCTGTTGTTGATGCTGCGTTGGTTTAGCATGCCCATGAAGGGCAAAAAGTGAAAAAGGAGAGAACAATGAAAAAAACAGTGATGATTGCAACAGTCGCAGCCATGCTGGTTGCAGTTAGTATGCCGGTGGCGGCGCAGGCAGGTGCGGAATCCAAATGTAAGTCCTGCCATGCCTTTACCGACAAGAATAAAGTCGGGCCGGGCCTGAAGGGCGTATTCGGCAGCAAGGCCGGCACGCATGCCGGTTACAAATACAAATTCACCAAATACATCAAGGGCGAGGCATGGGTATGGGATGAAGCGCATCTCCGCGCCTGGATGCTGGACAGCAAGAAGGCAGTGAAGGAATTTACCGGCAATCCCAAAGCTAAAACCAAGATGGGCGCACAGCATGTCAAAGGCGCCAAGGCTGATGCGATTATCGCTTTTCTGAAAGA
>JALUYG010000382.1 GCA_027013105.1 Mariprofundus sp. | reverse complement strand
AAGCATTTACCGCAGAGGATGCAGAGTTTCGCAGAGGAAAACCGATCATAGCATCAGTTTTGATTTTTATCTGTTGCGATCCTATCTGTGTCAACCCGCGTTCATCTGTGGTTCGATGTCTGTTGCAAAGCCCGTCATGTTGGCGGGCTTTGCTATGCCTTCTGTTTCCAGACCTGCATCAATATAACCAGCGACGCCACCGGTATGATGAGCGTCAGTGCGCTGGCTGTGGATGGCTGGATTTGATAACCCAGCCCCAGCACTGCAGCTTGAATGGCGACGATCAGACCGGGAATTTTCCAAGCCCAGGCTGATGTTTGCCATGCGGCCACTGGCCATGCAGCCGACCAGCGCCAGAACAGCCACATCGTGGCCATGCCGATGAACAAGCCGACAGCGACATCGAGAGGAAAATGCACGCCGACATAGATGCGCCCGATGGCGGCCAGTGCAAACAGGGCGGAGACGCTCCAACTGCGCCAGTCGCGGTACGACCAGATCAGAAAAGCCAGCAATACCATGACGCCATCGGAGGTGGCATGACCGGATGGAAAGCTGTGCGAGGTCAGGGTTTGCCCCAACACATGCACATGGTCGAGCAGCGCGGGCGGGCGTGGCATATCGAACATTCGTTTCAGAATCTGGGCGATCAGGCCGGAAATCAGATAGGCCAGTTCAGCTGCAATGCCGAGGCGCAGGCGAAACAGCATCAGCAACGAGCAGAGCAGCGAAATTACCAACCCGTCGCCGAGACCGGTGACGGCGCCGAAAAAGAGATCGCCCACGGTTGAATGGGCGTCATTGATCAGGCGGAACAGAGGGTGGGAATCAGCGGCAGCTTGCATCAGCGCCACGCTACGCATTTGAGCATCGGGATTAAAGTCAAAACCGTCTTTCGCCAGGAACGTCAGAAGAGACAGAACACTGCGTTTTTAGAGTCCTTGATAGGGGATCCGTAAACCCTCGCCTTTATATGAAACAAGAACGCGTTTGCATGGATTTTTCTGCCTTGTGGGAATGTTTCATATCACGGTCTGGGAAAAGTTCATGCGCATTAGGGCGCCCCCTTGATCACCATTGTCGTCGTGATGGTTGCAGATAAAAAAGCGCTTCTGCTTCTCCTGAGACTCCAGCCGGTGAGACTCCAGCCGGTTGATATTTATAGCGTGATGAAATAGTGTAATAGTTTCAGGTTCGAGGGGGCGTAAATTGTTTGTCACCGGGAGGTTGAAATGAAAGTTATCGTTAAAGTTATGTGCCTGCTTATGCTGACATGGTTGGCATTGCCGTCGATGGCGGATGCGGGCGGGCAGAAAAGTATTCTGGTGCTGGATGCGTCCGGCAGCATGTGGGGAAAGATTGACGGCAAGGCTAAAATCACTATCGCCAGAGAAGTGATTGCCGGCATGTTAAAGCAGTGGCCTGCGGATCAGGAGATTGGACTGATGGCCTATGGACATCGGCGCAAGGGGGATTGCAGCGATATCGAGATGCTGATTCCTGTAGGTAAACTGAATGCGAAGCAGTTTAACCATGCCGTCAGCGCGATAAACCCCAGAGGCAAGACGCCGCTGACCGAGGCGGTGAAGCAGGCTGCCGAGCAGCTCAAATATACAGAGGAAAAGGCGACGGTGATTCTGATTTCCGATGGCAAGGAGACGTGCCATGCCGATCCTTGCGCCGTGGCTGCGGAACTGGAAAAGAGAGGCGTGGATTTTACTGCGCATGTGATCGGTTTTGACGTGGCTGGCAGAGAAGGGGTGAGTCAGCTGCAGTGCCTGGCGAAAAATACCGGCGGCGAATATCTGACGGCAAAGAATGCAACGGAGTTGAAGAAGGCGTTGAGCAAGGCTGTTGAGAAGGTGGTCGAGGCGCCGAAGGTGGATCCCAGGGCGCCGGTGAATCTGAATGTATACGCCGTGCTGCATGCAGGCGGAAAAAAAGTGGGCGGCAACTGGTTCACGGTTTACCGTGAAGAGATGGATGAGTTCGGCAAACCCAAACGCATCAAGGTCGATTCCGATGGCTATAAGGCAGAAACGAATTTCCATATCAAACCGGGCGATTATGTGGTGACCGCTTCGCTCGGTAAAGCGTATGCAGAGAAAAAGATCGCCATTGAACCGGGCAAGGCGATCAGCGTAGCGCTGGATCTGAATGCCGGACGTTTGCGGGCGTATGCCATCATGCATGAAGGCGGTAAAAAAGTGGGTGGCAACTGGTTCACGGTCTATCGTGAGGTGACGGATGAATTCGGCAAACCCAAACGCATCAAGGTTGATTCCGACGGCTATAAAGCGGAAACGACATTTACCCTGCCCGCCGGTGATTACGTGGTGACGGCGTCGCTGGGTAAGGCTTATGCCGAGAGCAAGGTCACGGTGGCGGCTGGAAAGGGGGTGGAAACCGGGCTGAACCTGAAGGCCGGCAGGTTGCGCGTGAATGCTGTGCTGGCCGAGGGCGGTAAAAAAGTGGGCGGCAACTGGTTTTCGGTTTACCGTGAAGAGACGGATGAATTCGGTAAACCCAAACGCATCAAGGTAGATTCCGACGGCTACAAGGCGGAATCGACATTTACCGTGCCGGCCGGCGATTACGTGGTGACGGCGTCGCTGGGCAAAGCATATGCCGAGGGCAAGGCCACGATTGCCGCCGGTAAGGGGCAAGAGGTGCAGCTGAACCTGAATGCGGGCAGACTGCATGGCTATGCCGTGCTGGCGGCAGGCGGGAGCAAGGTGGGTGGTAACTGGTTTACGGTTTACCGCGAGGAGACGGATGAGTTCGGCAAACCCAAGCGCATCAAGGTCGATTCGGACGGTTACAAGGCGGAATCGACATTTACGCTGCCGGCCGGTGATTATGTGATCAGCGCTTCCAAGGGTAAGAGATATGCCGAAGCTAAAGCGACGGTAGCTGCAGGCAAGGGCGTGGATGTGGAACTGGTGATGAAACTGGTGGCGCCGGAATATGTGAAGCACCTTGGTGATGGCAAATGGCAGGCGTGGAGCTCAAACCAGGGCGATATGGGTTTGCTGGATTTGGGGGGAGGTAAATACGTCGGTTTTTACAATCAGAGTGATCAGGGGCGTCTGTTGCTGCAGCGTAACGGCAACGTGCTGTCTGGCTACTGGGTGGAAAAAGGCTCCAATCAGGCTTGCGACCATGCGCGCGATGGCAGCAAGTTCTGGGGTCGGGTGCACTGGGAGATGAATGCATCGAATGACAGCTTCACCGGCTGGTGGAGCTATTGCGAAGCCGCTTCTGCGCAGGAAAGCTGGACAGGCAAGCGCTAATTTCCCCATTCGCCGGCGATGAAGTTGCTGTTGCCTCCGGACGGATTGCACTAAAGAGCTTCGTTGCGAGCCGTTTAAAGACGGTTAGCAAACGGTGGCGAATTTATATCGTACTGAACAGAATGCAGCAATTCCTTAACAGGCGCGTGCCTGATCGCGGTCAACAAGTTGATTAATAATGGAGGATATACATGACGAGTCACAAGCCGATGGGGTGGATCGGCGGGTTGGTTTACGGATCGATCCCCGCTGTTGTGGGGGCTTTTATTATCACTCAGGTTGCCATGGATGCCTACCAGATGGGAGAGGCCAGCAAATTATGGCCTTCCACGCAGGGCGTGATTACGCATGCCGCACTGGCGGGCAGCAGGCCTTCGGCAGGAAAAATATCGTATTCGGCGGATATCCAGTTCGCCTATGAAGTGGATGGACGCAAGTACGCATCCAACCGAATTGGCGTTGAGGTAGGGCCGGGCGCGACACACAGTTCCGACCCTTCGAATGCGCGGGAGTTGGTGCGTCGGTATCCGACAGGAAAAACGGTTGCTGTTCACTACAATCCCGATAATCCCGCCATCGGCATATTGCAGCCCGGCGTCACCGGCGTGACATGGCGGATCATCGGTATCGGCGGCGCTTTTATCTTTTTCGGTGCGCTGCTTGCGCTATCCGGTCTGCTGCGAACACTGTTTGGGTTCGGGCTGTTCGGTTTATTGACGTTTGCCTGGATGAGAAAAGGCGATTGATGAGAGAGGCGGCGCACAGCAGGAAACGCGGGCATAGAAGTGCTGATGCTCACTGCATACGATAATGAAGCTGCTGCTGGCGCCCGATGCATTTAAAGGTTCGCTGAGCGCAGTTGAAGCGGTCAGCGCGATGTCGGCAGGAATCCGGTCGGTGATGCCGGATGCAGAAATAGTTGCAATGCCGTTGGCCGATGGCGGCGAGGGAACGCTGGATGTGTTGTCAGCCGCATGTGGCGGCGCGGTGTACGCTGATCGGCTGGTCACGGAAGAGGGCGGTGGCCATTTTGCAGTGATTGAATCGGCCCGTCTGATCGGACTGAATCGGCCGGAGATGCAGTGCGATCTGTTCACACGCGGCAGTGCGAGGCTGGGAGAAGCTCTCCTATCGGCGCTGGATGCCGGCTTGCGGGATATCCGCATAGCGCTTGGCGGCAGCGCCACGCTGGATGGCGGTTTGGGTATGCTTTCCCGGCTCGGTTGCCGCGTAGCCGATGGTGCAGGAGCGCCTGTTTCAGCCGATTTGAACGGCATGTTGAAGGTGGTTGAAGTCGATCCAGACGGTATCGACCCGCGTTTAAAGCGTGCGCGGCTCAGCATCCTCTCCGATGTGAAAAATACTTTGTACGGCATTCAGGGCGCGGTGCAAATGTACGGGCCGCAGAAAGGGCTTCGCAAAGATCAAATGGCTAAAGTTGAGTCGGCCATGCAGCACTGGGCCGATGTCTGCGAGCAGGCATTCGGGGTTTCGGCGCATGGCGCTGCCGGCGCAGGGGCTGCCGGCGGCGTCGGCTTTGCGCTGAAATTGTTGGGCGCAGAGACGGTTTCCGGGGCGCAATATGTCATGCATGCCTGCGGATTTGAGCAGGCCGTTGCCACGGCGGACTGGGTGGTGACGGGCGAGGGGCGGAGCGACGCTCAGACACTGTGCGGAAAACTGCCGGCGATTGTGGCCCGAAAGGCGCGTGATCACGGCGTCAAATGCGCACTGATTTCCGGCCTGGTGACAGACCCGGCAGCGATGGTGCAGCATTTCGACAGCGTGATCGCCGCCACGCCTTCGGATTACCCGCGCGACGACATCATTCCAGATGCCGCCATGCTGCTGCAGCGCGCCGCCGCAGCCTGGGCCGAAATGATCAGGCAGGTATAACCCTGATCCGGAAAAACCGAAACCAAAAAGAAAATATAATAACCCCAGCCACTGATTTCACGAATGGACACTGATTATACATTCTTCGAATTGTCTTCTGTAAATTGCCTTTTAATTCGTGTTCATTCGTGGCCATGTTTGCCTTACTAACGCACATGGACATTTTCCACCCCGTAAATGAAACATATCACAGAGTGGAAAACACCCATGCAACCGCGTTGTTTGTTTCATGTTAAAACAGACACTTAACCTGTTGATTACCAACGTACAATTCATGCGGGTGCTGCTCCGGGTTGGATGGCCTGATTCCCGTTAGTTGCTGATATTGCGGGCCTGGTCGGCGGCATTGCCGGTGTAGGTGGCAGGCGTCAGGGCCAACAGTGTTGTTTTGGCGTCGTCGGGGATATCGAGCGTGGCAATGAAATCGCGCAGTCGATCCGGGGTGATGCCTTTGCCGCGCGTCAGCGCTTTCATCTGTTCATACGGATTCTCCAGTCCGTAACGGCGCATCACAGTCTGTACGGCTTCGCCCAGCACCTCCCAACTGGCGTCGAGGTCGGCGTTGATTTTATCAGCATTGATCTCCAGCTTGGAAAAACCGCGTTGGGCTGAGCTGTAGGCGAGTATCGAATAACCGAAACCGACGCCGAGATTACGCAGTACGGTGGAGTCGGTCAGATCGCGCTGCCAGCGCGAGATCGGCAGCTTTTCGGCCAGATGGCGCAGCACGGCATTGGCCAGTCCGAGATTGCCCTCGGCATTCTCAAAATCGATCGGATTGACCTTGTGCGGCATGGTGGAGGAGCCGACTTCGCCGGCAATGACGCGCTGCCTGAAATAACCCAGAGAGATATAGCCCCAGAGATCGCGGCAAAAGTCAA
This sequence comes from Mariprofundus sp., assembly GCA_027013105.1. GTDB lineage: Bacteria > Pseudomonadota > Zetaproteobacteria > Mariprofundales > Mariprofundaceae > Mariprofundus. The sequence goes on along the minus strand of JALUYG010000382.1, from coordinate 8,409 downwards.
TCAGGATGGTATTGAAACGGGCCAGTGCATCGTTGAGTTCTGCGATGTAGTCGTGCGGTTCGATCTGGATGGTGTACGGGTTCCAGACGATGCCGAGCGATTCGACAAAGTTTTTCGCAATCTCGCTCCAGTCGAGATCGGGATAGGCGGCCAGGTGGGCGTTGTAGTTGCCGACGGCGCCGTTGATTTTGCCCATGATCGGCGTGGATTCAACCTGCGCTACGCTGCGCTGCATGCGGTAGGCGACATTGGCCCACTCCTTGCCCATGGTGGTCGGGCTGGCGGTCTGGCCGTGGGTGCGCGCCAGCAGCGGCTGATCGGCATAGCTTTTGGCTCCGGCGGTGACGCTTGCAACAATGCCGTGCAGCGCAGGCATCAGCACCGTATCGCGCGCCTCTTTCAACATCAGGGCATAGGAGAGATTGTTGATATCTTCGGAAGTGCAGGCGAAATGGAAAAATTCAGCGATGGCGGCCAGTTCATCTTGTCCAGTCACCTTCTCCTTGAGCAGATATTCCACCGCTTTGACATCGTGGTTGGTGGTGGCTTCGATGGTTTTGACGCGCTCTGCATCGGCCTGGCCGAAATCATCGACAATGGCATTGAGAAAAGCATTGGCAGCATCGGAAAATGCCGGGACTTCGGCGATGGCCGGGTTGGCAGCCAACATCTGCAGCCAGCGAACCTCCACTGTGACACGCGCCTTAATCAGACCATATTCACTGAAAATCGGCCGTAAATTGGCGGTTTTGGAGGCGTAGCGGCCATCCAGTGGCGATAGGGCGGTGAGCGGCGAAACATGCATAGAGAACTCCGATGAAAAATTGAGGCTGCGAAAGGTACACGGCTGGATCATTTTTTCCAAAGCTGCGTATTTTTGCTGAGATTTGTCACAGGAAAATAGACGTGTCATCTATATTTGCGTATTGTTGCGCGCCCTGAGAAAAGGAGTGTTATTGACTGACTCTTTTTACACAAAGGGTGACAAGCGCAGGAATGATATCAAAACCAACCCACATCAGCAGATCATCCGTGGCCACGATTGAGGTTTTGGGCGGCGCTTTGAATAATATACAGATATCGGCCAAATTGCCGATCAGGAGAAAAAACAGTGAGTGAAATTGTAACAGTACATGGACGTGAAATTTTTGATTCGCGCGGTAATCCGACGGTTGAAGTCGATGTCAGGCTGGCGTCGGGCGCTTTCGCCCGTGCGGCAGTGCCCAGCGGCGCGTCCACCGGTACGCGCGAAGCGGTGGAACTGCGCGATGGTGAGACCCGTTTGGGTGGCAAGGGCGTGCGCAGGGCGGTCGGCCATATCAATACGGAGATTGCGCAAGCGGTGATCGGACTTGATGCGGCGGAACAGCAGGGGCTGGATGATAAAATGAATGCGCTCGATGGCACGCCGAATAAAGCCAGGTTGGGCGCCAATGCGATTCTCGGCGTTTCGATGGCCGTGGCCAGGGCGCAGGCGGCTGAACAGGGCGAATCGCTGTTTCGCTATCTGGGCGGCGCGGACGCCAATCTGCTGCCGGTGCCGTGCATGAATGTGCTTAATGGTGGCGAACATGCCGATAATAACGTCGATTTTCAGGAGTATATGATTGTTCCGGCCGGCGCGGACAGTTTTGCGCAGGCGCTTGAAATGGGCGCGGAAGTATTCCACTCGCTGAAGTCCGTGCTCAAAGGCAAGGGTTACAATACTGCGGTGGGCGATGAGGGCGGTTTTGCGCCGTCGCTGCCGTCCAATGTGGCTGCACTGGACGCCATTCTGGAAGCCATCGGCGCAGCCGGCCTGAAAGCAGGTGAGGAGCTGTTCGTGGCGCTGGATCCGGCCGCATCGGAATTTTATAATGGCGGCGTGTATGATCTGAAGGGCGAAGGCAAACAGCTCGATTCTGCCGCCATGGTAGATTTTCTGGCCGACTGGTGTCGCCAGTATCCGATCATCTCCATCGAGGACGGTCTGGCGGAAAATGACTGGGATGGCTGGAAAGTGCTGACCGATCGGATCGGCGGCTCGGTGCAACTGGTGGGCGATGATATTTTTGTCACCAACCCGGCCATTCTGCAGGAGGGCATCGAAAAGGGCGTCGCCAACGCGTTGCTGGTGAAGGTGAATCAGATCGGCACGTTGAGCGAAACCGTTGCGGCGGTGAATATGGCGCACGATGCCGGCTATCGTTGTATGATGAGCCACCGTTCGGGTGAAACCGAAGATACCACCATTGCCGATCTGGCGGTGGCGCTGGGCTGCGGACAGATCAAGTCCGGTTCTGCTTCGCGCTCCGATCGTCTGGCCAAATACAATCAGCTGCTGCGCATTGAAGAGGAGTTGGGCAGTGCTGCGCGTTTTGCCGGACGTGCTGCTTTTGCGCGCTGATCCCGCCGCTGTTTGAGCGCGCCTGATCGCAGCGCCTGATGGGCAGGAAAATTGGCCGATGGCTGTTCTGGATTGGCGGAGCGGCCATCGTTGCGTATATGGGCTGGGGTCTGGTTTTTTCGGATCATGGCTATCTGGTTTATCAAAAGGAAGCGGCGCAGGTGCATCAGCTGGAAAGCGAACTTGCCGATTTAAAAGCCGAACGTGAGCAACTGGCCAACGAGGTGTTGCGGCTCAGAAATGATCCGAAGGCGCTGGAAGCGTTGATTCACCGGGAGTTGGGTTATGTGCACCCGGATGAATACATGGTGATTCGGCCGGCGAAGCGCCAAGGCAGTGGGGTCAGGAGTGAGGGGTCAGGAGTGAGGGGTCAGGAGTGAGGGGCCAGAAGTGAGGCGTGCTCATCATGATTTGAAGGTATGGCAGGAGGGCATGCGTCTTGTTGAGATCGTTTACCGGGAGACTGCTGAATTTCCTGATTACGAACGGTTTGGGCTGACTTCCCAAATGCAAAGGGCAGCCGTATCGGTGCCAAGCAATATTGCGGAAGGTGCAGGACGCGGTGGAGATAAAGAGTTTCTTAGGTATCTTGCCATTGCTCGCGGCTCGCTGTGTGAGTTGGAGACACAGTTCAGGATTGCTCGGCGACTTGGCTATTTATCAAATTTGGAGAACGTAATAAATCACGTGGATATGCTATTTGGACTAATCGGCGGTTTGATGAATTCCCTGCGCGACAGAGGCAATGTATGACCCCTCACCCCTCACCCCTCACTCCTGCCTCCTCACAGATTACCACCCGATTTGCACCCTCGCCGACCGGGCTGTTGCATCTGGGCAATGTGCGTACGGCGTTGTTGAACTGGCTCTACGCCAGAAAACATGGCGGATGTTTTCTGCTGCGTTTTGAAGATACCGACCGCGACCGCTCCGAACAGCAGTATATTGACGCCATTCAAGATGATTTAATGTGGCTGGGGCTGAACTGGGACGGCGATGTGTTGTTTCAGTCCGAACATGCCCGCAATCATACCGAGGCGCTGGAGAAGCTGGCCGAACAGGGGTTGGCGTACCGCTGTTTCTGTTCTGAAACGCAATTGAATCTGGATCGTAAACTGGCCACGTCGCGCGGCTTGCCACCACGCTACAGTGGTCGCTGCCGTGATCTGAATGCTGCGGAATCAGCCCGCCGGGCCGAATCGGAACCGTTTGTCTGGCGTTTAAAAGTGCATGCCGATGCGGGCGAAGTGATTGTGCCCGATGTATTGCATGGCGATATCACGTTCGCTCTTCGCGATCTTGATGACCCGGTGGTGGTGCGTTCCGATGGTTCGTTCACCTTTCTGCTGCCCAACGCCGTGGATGACGCCATCGACGGCATCACCCATGCCGTGCGCGGCGATGATCATCTGACCAACTCCGCCTATCAGGTCTGGCTGCTGCAACAGCTGGGGTATCAGCCGCCGCATTATCTGCATCATGGCCTGTTGCTGGGTGAGGATGGCGCCAAACTCTCCAAACGCAGCGGCAGCCACAGCGTGGCTGAACTGCGTGGTGACGGATTGCTGCCTGGGGCGCTGTTTCAGGCCATGGCCCGTCTGGGGCATCCGAATATGCCGGAAGAGGCGCATAACGTGGTGGCCCTGATCGAGCATTTTCATGCCGAACTGGTATCGACCAGTTCGGTGCGCTGGTCGGATGAGGAGATGTGGCGCTGGCATACGCGTCTGCTGCATGAACTCGATGCGGAAACAGTGGCGCCGATGATTCAGCCATATCTGCCAGCCGTATCTGCGCAACGATTGACTGCATTTGCCAGCCTGATTGGCAGAAATATCGAACGCACTGAGGATGCTGCGCATTATCAGCGTTTGCTCGATCTGCGTGCGCCGCTGGATGCCGATGCGCTGGCCGTGATACAAGAGGCGGGTGGTGATTTTTATCAGGCTGCACTGGACGCCTGGTATGATACGACTGATGGGACTGATGGGCGTGATTCGAGCGAAGCCGACTGGAAAGGTTGGGCGGCGGCCGTCAAAGCGGCGACCGGCTGCAAGGGGCGCGGACTGTTTATGCCGCTTCGCGTGGCGCTCACCGGTGCGCAGCACGGCCCGGAAATGTCTGCCGTGGTGGCTTTTCTGGATGAATATGGCGAAAAAAACGCCGTCGCGATCAGGCTGGCGGATGCGAAAAGGTTGGCGGAATCATGAGTTTGTATGTGTACAATTCGCTGCATCGGAAAAAGGAGCGGTTTGAGCCGCTCAGGCCGGGCAAGGTGGGCATGTATGTCTGCGGCGTGACCGTGTACGACTATTGCCATGTCGGCCATGCACGCGTCATGGTGGTGTTCGATATCATCAATCGCTGGCTGCAACAGCTGGGTTATGATGTCGATTATGTGCGCAATTTCACCGACGTGGATGATAAAATTATTCAACGCGCCGCCGAGCGCGGTATCGGCATTGATGCGCTGACCGATGAGATGATTGCCGCATTTTACGAGGATATCGACAGCCTGGGTTGCCTGCATCCGAGCCATGAACCGCGTGCCACCGCCCATATGTCGGAGATGATCGGCATGATTGCCGCGCTGGTGGCGCAGGGCAGGGCCTATGTGTCCGGTTCCGGCGATGTGCTCTATGCGGTGCGCACCTTCGATGGCTATGGGCAGCTATCGGGCAAGAATATTGACGATCTGGAATCGGGAAGCCGGGTTGATGTGGATGAGAGCAAGCGCGATCCGCTCGATTTCGTGCTGTGGAAAATGGCCAAGCCGGACGAGCCGGCCTGGGATTCGCCGTGGGGCGCCGGGCGACCGGGCTGGCATATCGAATGTTCGGCCATGAGCTGTTCGCATCTGGGCGACACCTTTGATATTCATGGCGGCGGCATGGATCTGAAGTTCCCCCACCATGAAAATGAGATCGCTCAGGCCCGCGCCGCCAATGGCGGCGGCTTTGCGCGCTACTGGCTGCACAACGGGTTTGTGAACATCAATGCCGAGAAGATGTCCAAATCGCTGGGTAATTTTTTCACCATCCGCGAAGTGACGCAGAAATATCATCCGGAAGTGTTGCGCATGTTCATGCTCGGAACCCACTACCGCTCGCCGCTGGACTTTTCCGACGCCGCGCTGGATGCGGCGCGGGCGGGGCTGGATCGGTTGTATGAGACAGCACGGCGTTGCCGTGCCGGTGAGGTGTCAGGTGTCAGGTGTGAGGGGGCAGGTGCCAGGTGTCAGGAGGAGGCATTTCCTCATCCCTCACCCCTCACTCCTCACTCTTCGCGCCTTACGCCTGACTTCACTGCCGCCATGAACGATGATTTCAATACACCGGAAGCGCTGGCGTGCCTGTTTGATCTGTCGCGTTCGCTGAACAAGGGGTTGGATGCGGGCGAAGGTGTGTCGGCGCTTGTTGATCAGTTCAGAGCCATGACAAGCGTGCTGGGCATTGTGCAGCATGATGTGGAGGGTTGGTTTAAAGGTGAAGATGTGGATGCGGCGCGTATCGAGGCGTTGATTGCCGAGCGCAGCGATGCGAAACAAGCGCGCGATTTTGCCCGCGCCGACGCCATCCGCGATACACTGGCGTCTGAAGGCATTATCCTCGAAGACACCCCGACCGGTACAAGTTGGAAAAAGACATAGAAAGCAAATAGTTAAAGGCATTCACCGCAGAGGACGCAAAGTTTCGCAGAGTAAAACCGATCATGAAATTGGCGCTTTGCTTTCTCATCTGCGTTCATTCGCGTTCATCTGCGGTTGTTGCTTTTGACCTGTTTCCTGGAGATTGTATTGATGCAAGCGAAGATAGATGAAACGGTTGCGCTGTTGAAACAGGCGCAGGATGAATATGCGCCGGATCTGGTGTTCGCCAGCAGTTTTGGCGCTGAAGATGTGGTGCTGATCGATCTGATTAGCCAACATGATATCGAGGCCCGGATTATCACGCTTGATACCGGTCGCTTGCCGCAGCAGACCTACGATGTCATAGATGCGTGTCGGGAGAAATACAGGCTCGATATCCAGGTGTTTTTTCCCGATGCCGCCGAAGTGGAGCAGATGGTGCGCCAGTCCGGTTTGAATCTGTTTTATGAATCTGTGGAAAATCGCAAACGCTGTTGCGAAATCCGCAAGATTCATCCGTTAAAACGCGCCCTGTCCGGCGCCAAAGCATGGATCACCGGCGTGCGCCGCGAGCAGGCTGATTCCCGACAGGCGATGGCGGCAGTCGAAGATGATGCCGGCTTCGGCATCAAAAAGTTTAATCCGTTGATTGCATGGCGCGAGGCCGATGTGTGGGATTATATCCGGGCCAACGATGTGCCGTATAACGCACTGCACGATCAGCACTACCCGTCCATTGGCTGCGCCTGCTGCACGCGCTCGGTGACTGTGGGCGAAGATCCTCGTTCAGGTCGGTGGTGGTGGGAACATGAGGAGGGCGTAGCCGAATGCGGCCTGCACGCCAGCCCGCTCAAAAAGAGATCGTGAATTCAATTTTCACAAAAAAAGCCGGCATCTGCCGGCTTTTTTGATGGTGGAGATACGCTTTTAGGGAATCTCTGAGTTATTCAGAGATTCCGCACCGGCCATGGATGGCCGGTCAAAACCAGGCGCTGCAAGTGCTTGATTTTGTGAGAAAAGGAAAAATCACACTTTTTCCTTTTCGTGCTGAAAAACTACATGGAGGTAGTTTTTCAGAGTATCCTTAGAAACTGACCCGGTAGTGCGCATCCATCCAGCACTTGGGCAGCGGCTCACCGGACGGGAAAGTTAACGTTGATTTGTCGGCGCTGACCGGATCGCCGGCCTCTTCACCGGCATGATAACGCACGGTCACCGATGAAGCATTCGGATCGGTCAGTTCGCTGAGTTCAACAACCTGAGCGAGATCGCCATTTTCACTGTTTTTCAGGAACATATGAACCTCCTTTTTCCCTACTCAATCGCTATTGTAGCAGAAGCCGTGGCTCAGCGAAACAGCTTTTCTCTGTACCAGCGAAGTTCATTGATCGATTCGCGAATATCGGCCAGCGCCAGATGCTCGGCTTTTTTGACAGGCGCCTTGTCATTTGGATACCAGCGACGGGCCAGCTCCTTGATGGTGCTGACATCGATATTGCGATAATGCAGGTAGGCCTCCAGTTCCGGCATGTAGGGCACCAGAAAACGTCGATCCTGATGAATCGAATTGCCGCATAGCGGCGAGGTGTGGGCCGGAACATATTGTTTGATGAAATCCAGCGTCTGCATTTCAGCCTGATGCATCGAAATGTTCGATGCCTTCACTCGGGCAGTCAGGCCGGAGTCGCCGTGGTGGGTGGTGTTCCACTCATCCATGCCGTCCAGAATATGATCGGGCTGATGGATCACGATGCTCGGGCCTTCAGCAAGAATATTCAGTTCGCCATCGGTGATGATGGTGGCGATTTCGATGATGGTGTCGCGTTCCGGATCGAGTCCGGTCATCTCCAGATCCATCCATACCAGATTGTCTTTTGAGATTGTCATCGGCGCACTCTAGATCGTTTTCATGCCGATGGCTTGCGCCAGTTGCAGCGTCCCGGCATCGGCATGGGTGAAGTGCACCGGCATATGCCGCCATGCGCGCCGGGCGGGATAGTGGCGGCGGTAGCCGGTAAAGGCGTTGGGCAGTTCGGCTTCGCTCAGGTCGGACCACGACTGCATGGTCTGATGATCCTCTTTCAGGGCATAGAGGTGGCTGGCGGCGCGATGCAACTGATGCCAGCAGTCACCCGCCGCATCGATGCGACAGGCTGACGGCGATGGCAGCTGTCTACGTATCTCCGATGTTGGATCCCAAGTCGGATCAATCTGCAGAAAAGCGCACAGGGCTTTATAAATATACCAGGTGTTGGCCGCTTTGCCGTCAACCGAATGGCCGGCGATATGCGGCGTGGCGATGGCCATGCCGGCATGCGAAAACAGCGTCGGTGCGGGGCTCGGCTCATGCTCCCAGCAGTCGATGGCTGCAAATCGCTCCGGCTTCTCATCCAGC
>JALUYG010000381.1 GCA_027013105.1 Mariprofundus sp. | reverse complement strand
CGATACGCTGGAATTCTCGACCGGCCCGGTCGGCATGATGGAGAAGGGCATCAAGCAGCAGGAGGTGCTGGACATGATCTCCCGCTACTGCCGTTTCATCCCCAGCCATCCAGAGATGCCCTCCGTGCTGGTGATTGATGATGAGCCATCAGTACGCGAATTTCTCAGGGATACCCTGGTGGCTGAAGGCTTCAGGGTGCTGCTGGCCCGCAACGGCATTGAAGGCGTGCAGATGGCGATCGAACGGGAACCGGATATGATCATTCTCGATCTGATGATGCCGCAGGTCAGCGGCTTTGACGTAATCCGGCAGCTCAACCGCCATCCGGTTGCTGCCAATATCCCGGTTGTTATCTATACGGCCAAGGATCTGACGCGCGAAGAGGCTCTCAACCTGGGCCGGGAGGCTGAACGAATCCTGATTAAGGGCAGCAGCGGCAGAGCCGATCTGGTGCGGCAACTGCAACGCATGGAACTGCTTTATCCGGCCCGCGCTCAGCTGATCGATCCGGTTCTGAACTGTTTCAATATGCGCTATATGAACCGTCGCATTGATCAGGAGATTGCCAACGCCCAGCGCTACACGTTGCACTTCTCGCTGCTCCGCTGGCAAGTTGACCGCTATGCCGACTATGCGGAACGTCATGGCGAGCGCTGGGGCATCGCTGCGCTGAAAGAGATTCTGGAGATCGTGCGCGTGGTCACACGGCGGGGCGACATCTGCGGCCGAATCGATGAAGCCGGTTTCCTGCTGTTTCTGCCGGGCATTGAGCCGGCCAACAGCGAACGCGTCGCCGAGAAACTGCGCATTCGCATCCGCCAGCATGTTTTCCTGCTGCCGGAGGAACAGACCGGCAGACTCACGGCATCGTTTGCGGCCGTACATTTCGGGGTAGATGCTGATGACATGCAAGGATTGCAACGCCTGCTGGCAGAGCGTCTGAGCGAAGCGGTGGATGCCGGTGGCGATCAGGGCTGTTATGGAGGTGATATCTGATGGGAGGTGAAATCTGATGGCGACGATATTGATTGTGGATGACAACCTGCTGAATCTGGAACTGGCCGCTGATGTGCTGGAACTGGCGGATTTCGACGTAATCACGGCTGGCTCCGGACGGGAGGCGATCGCCAGGGCGGAGCAGATTCATCCCGACCTGATTCTGATGGATCTGCGTATGCCTGAAATGAGCGGACTGGAAGCTATGCTGGCGCTACATACCAACGAAACAACCCGCGACATTCCTGTGGCCGTCTTAACCGCATCGGCCATGAAAGGCGATGAGGAAAAACTTTTAGCAAGCGGCTTTTCCGCCTACCTGCAAAAGCCGATTGATCCCTCCTGCTTTGCCGATCAGGTCGCTACGCTACTGGCCTGATTGCCGGATAAAAATCACCCTGGCAAGGCCCATGCCTCGGGATCGGCTTGAACAGTGGATGACTGAATCGCCGTGGGGGCGCAGAAATGCGCATTAGTTGGCCAGCTTCACACCAGCAAGCCGGGACAGCTGTTTATCGAAAGTGACCAAAGTACAATCCGACGCCTGACTGTCCACAGCAATCATACAATCGGAAAAACCGCAGCTACTGTTTTTGAACAATCCCAATGCCTCAAAAAGGCGATCCTCTGCTTGCAACTCAAAGGCGCTGTTATGCAACAGATGCTCCAGCACTGCTATTATTGCATCTTTATCGAACTTGTAAGCAGACTGCAACACCCACACCAGTTCGATCATGACAATTTGCGGCACAAGTACATGCTTTGCATTCCTGGCTATACGACGAGCAATGGCAACTTGTTCAGGCTGACCGGGATCATCGATGAGAATGCGTACCAGAAGATTGGTATCGACAGCAATCATACCGCACCACCTCTATGCTGAATGGCTTCTTCCATATCTTGCAGGCTGACGCTTTGCTCTGCTGAAACAAGCCCGAAGGCTGCCTCAATATCTTTAATAACCGGCAGAATAACAACTTTCCCATCTTCATATACAAAGCCAACCCGGTCACCCTGATGGATGCCAAGCTTCTTTCTTACTATGGCAGGGATGGTAATCTGGCCTTTTGTTGTAACGCGTGAAGTTTTCATAGTCTAACCTCCAATATGATTATCCTACCATGTTCATAAAGTAATACAATAGCACATAAAAAACATCTCGCACCTGCTGCATGCGCGATTTCAATATTGCCGGGGTTTTGATCGCGGCGTGACGGCGCATGGTTTCCCACTCGGCCGCACCCGGATCATTGGGCAGCGCACCGATCGAGCGCCACAGCTCTACCCGCAGGGCATTCTCCATCTGGCGGTAATCGAGATAAGTCGCAGCCAGAAACGGCGCATGTTCGCGCCAGCATTGCGGCGCAGACGCCGGCAACTGGTGAAATATATCAATCACGCGCCTTGCCCCGATGCCGAACGCCAGACGCGCGTACTGGGCCAGAAATTCGATATCCACCAGACCGCCGGCATCCTGTTTGAGATTGATCACTGCATCGCTCTTGCTGGCAAGATGATCGAGCATTTTCCTGCGCATGTTGACCACATCGGCAGCCAGCGTGACGGCATCACGATGTTGGCTCAGCACCTCCTCCACCACCGCATCCACGCGGGCCCGATCCGCTTCGGGCCCGGCCACCGTACGCGCCCGGCACAGCGCCTGATGTTCCCAGCTCTGCGCCTCATGCAACTGATAATCGCGAAAACCGGTCAGACTGGTGACCAGCACGCCGGATGCGCCGGACGGGCGCAGCCGCGCATCAAACTCGTATCCTGCCCCGAACGGCGGCTTGCCGGTCAGATAGTGAATCATGCGCCGGCCAAGGCGCTGGGCATGCTCGCCGATGCTGCGCTTCCCGAGCATGGTTCGCGGATCGTCATGCGCCAGCACAAACACCATATCGAGATCGGAGACCAGCCCCATTTCACGTGAACCGTGCTTGCCCATGGCCAGCGCCACCAGCGGAAAATCGTGCGGCAGATGCAACTGATGCAGGGATAAGCGCAAAACCGCCTGGGTCGCCGCATCGGCCAGGTCGGCCAGCCAGCCGCCTGTCTGCATGGCATCGGCCGCATGGGCATCCACCGCCAGCGCCGCAATAATCCGGCCCCGATCCGTCCAGCGCCCGATATAGGCCAGCGCATTCTCGGCATCGTCCAGATCATCACAGGCGTTCAGAGCCGCGCAGACATCGCCGATGTCCCTGCCGGCATGTTCAACCATCAGCGGCCACTCCAGCCATGACGGATCTTTGACAATGTGACCAGCCAGATAACGGCTGGCCGAGAGTACGCCGATCAGCCACTCCAGCGCCCCCTGATGGGTGGCCATCAGATCGATCCAGGTGGCGCGCCCGGCGATTGCGTGAATCAGTTCGGCAAACGATTCCAGCGCCGTGACACCGTTGGCATCATCCAGCCAGCACGGCATGGCACGATCGAGAATGCGCTCAACCTGCGCCCGGCTGCGTTCCGGCAACAGGCCGCGTTGCAAACTAATTTCGATATTTTTCAGCGCCAGATGCATGCGGTGACGATTCGCTTCCGGCAATTGCTTGAAGCGCGCCGCATCATCACCGCCAAGCCATGCCGCCGTTTTGGACGACGGCTCTGCCACGGGCCTGACAAAACGATTGAATTCGGACTCAACCGTGGCGGCATGCTGCTTCATCTGCATTTCGATATTGTCCAGACCGGTAGCCGGCGGCAGATATCCGACATAATCCGCCGGTAGTTTGTGCGTCTGTTCGCCGCGCCGCGCCTGAATCGCATGCTCAATGCGCCGCCAGAAACGGTACGCTCCCATCAGTCGCCTCGCATCATCCGCACCGATGAGATCCGCCTGCCGCAATGCAGCAAGCGCCTGCATACTCGGTTGCAAACGTAGCCCGGGATGCCTGCCGCCATGCAGCAGTTGCAGGGATTGAATAATAAATTCGATTTCGCGAATGCCGCCCCTGCCCCGCTTCACATCGAAGCCCGGCCCAACGCCGCCGGCGCCTGCCTGCAAGTCGATGCGCTGCTTCATATCCGCCAGCGCCGCCACCGTGGTGAAATCAAGATAACGGCGATAGATAAACGGCGACACGCCTTCAATAAACGCCTCTGCCAATGCCATAGTGCCGGCCACCGGCCGCGCCTTGATCAGCATAGCCCGCTCCCAGGTCTGGCCGTAGTTGAGATAGTGATCGAGCGTCGCATCCAGATTCAGGGCGATCGCAGCGCCATCGCCGCCGGGCCTGAGCCGCATATCCACCGGCCAGACGATGCCATCGGCGGTGCGCTCGCCCATCAATCGAATCAGCATACGCGAGAGATATGCATAATATTCCGACGCCGACACCGATTTGCGTCCGCCGGTTGTGACGCCATCGCCCCGCCAGACAAACAGCGGATCGACATCCGAGCCGAGATTCAGTTCGCGACCGCCCAGCTTGCCCAGCCCGATCACGCAAAATGCACCGCCCTCCAGACGCCCGAAACGCGGCGCCATCAACCGCGCCGCCATGCGCAGCGCCTCGGCCAACAGACCCGAAGCCAGATCGGCAATCGCCCGGCAGGAGCGATCCATATCCCCGTAAAGCCCCAGTTCCCACCAGATCAGATGGCGCAGGGCGCGTGTTTTGCATTGGCGCAGGTGGGCCATACAGGTGGGCAGATCGCGGCTATCGCACGGCGTCACCCAGCATTCGCCACCATCCGGCAGCAGCGCCTCATCTGCTCCGACAAACAGCTGACGGCAATCTTCTGTGCTGGCACTGCGCATGAGCATGGCAAAATACGGCGACAGCTCAAACAGCCGCTGCACATCGGCATGGAGATTTTCCGGGACATGTTTCAGATAATCGTCCTGATCGGCCAGCATTAATGCGCCACCATCAATGCGTCCAATGCCCATTTTTTAGGATTGAACCGAATATATTCACGCAGACACACCAAATCCTGTTCATTACGGACAATATGTTCCCAATAATTGCGCTGCCATAATCTGCTGCGAAATGGCGACCAGCCGGATAGTTTGACCCCGTGAATATGGTTGGGCATGATGATAAATGCGTCGGTTTCGATGCCGGCGTAATGCGTCGGTATCGCATTCCACACCTTTTGTATCATCTGCCCGGCATCATTCAATATCATTACCCCATCCGCGATCTCACCAAACAGACACGCCCTTCCCTGCGTGCAAACGGTTACAAAATATGCTCCGGCACAGGCATAATCATACCCCTTCAATCGAACAGAACGACGATGGCGGCTCTCCGGATCATATCTCACATCAGCTTTCCCTCTGATGGCCATCTTAACCGTTTAC
>JALUYG010000380.1 GCA_027013105.1 Mariprofundus sp. | reverse complement strand
CATCAAAAGTGAACTGACTTCGGGCGTCATGTCCAAAGCCGGCGCGCTGCTGGCGCGCAGCGCACTGAAGCGATTCAAGGACAAGGTGAATCCGGGCAAATATAACGGCGCCCCATTGCTGGGACTGAATGGCATTGTGGTGAAGAGCCACGGCGGCGCCGATGCCGACGGCTTTGTCAGCGCCATCGCTGTGGCCTGTAAGGAGGTGCGCGAACGACTGACCGACCGCATCACCGAATCGGTGCAGGAGATGATAGAGCCATGAGTGGCATGCACGCCGACAGAAGCAGCCTGGCTTCGGTGCATATCACCGGCATCGGCGGCTACCTGCCCGAACGGATTCTGACCAACAGCGAACTGGAACAGATGGTGGATACCAGCGATCAGTGGATTGTCGAGCGCACCGGCATTCGTCAGCGCCATATCATTGCAGAAGATCAGATGACCTCCGACCTGGCCGTGGAAGCGGCGCACATGGCGCTGGCCGATGCCGGGCTGAGCATTGATGATATCGACGCGCTGGTTGTCTCCACCACCACCCCCGACCTGATTTTTCCTGCCACAGCCACCGTCGTGCAGGCCAAGCTCGGCGGCAAGGATTTTCCCGCATGGGATATTCAGGCGGTCTGTTCCGGCTTTGTTTACGGTCTGGCCCAGGTGGAAGGCATGATGCGCGCCGGCATGTTCAAACGCGTGCTGTTAATCGGCGCAGAAGCGATGTCCCGCATTGTGGACTGGCATGACCGCGGCACCTGCATCCTGTTCGGCGATGGCGCCGGCGCTGTGGTGCTGGAAGCCGGCGATAGCAAGGCTGAAAACGGCCTGATCGGTTCGGTGCTGCATGCCGATGGCTCCTACCGCGATCTGTTAAAGGCCAGCCACCCCCACCCCCACGCCAGCCCCGATATGTTGAAGCACCACGAAGCGGCTGATTTCAGTCTCGATTCCGCCGGCACGGCAGCGGTGGAGATGAAGGGCAATGAAGTATTCCGCGTGGCAGTCAATAAACTCGGCGGCGTGGTCACAGAGATTTTGGCCAAATATGGCCTGCAGGATAACGATATCGATATTCTGGTGCCGCACCAGGCCAATATCCGCATTATTCAGGCCACGGCGCGAAAGTTAAAAATGGATATGGATCGCGTGGCGCTGACCGTGGCACAACACGGCAACACCTCGTCGGCCAGCGTGCCGTTGGCGCTGAACGACATGTATCGCTCCGGACGCCTGCACAAGGGGCAGCTGATTCTGCTGGAAGCATTTGCCGGCGGTTTCGCCTGGGGCGCGAATTTACTACGCTGGTCGAAGTAAGAAGGGTGATAATTTGACGAATTTTGTATTTCTTTTTCCCGGGCAGGGATCACAGTCGAAGGGCATGCTTGATGCTTTTGATGGTATCGACGTGGTGCGCCGGACACTGGAAGAGGCATCGGATGCGCTCGGTTATGATATGGCGGCGTTGATTCGGGATGATGCCGAAAACAAGCTGGGCCAGACAGCTTATACCCAGCCGGCGCTGTTAACAGCATCGACCGCTATGCTGCGCCTGTGGCGTGAAAAAGGCGGCCCGGAAGCAACTCAGGCAGCCGGCCATTCACTGGGTGAATATTCGGCTCTGGTGGCGGCGGGAGCGATCAGCTTCAGTGACGCCGTGAAACTGGTGGCTTTTCGAGGCAGCGCTATGACCGAAGCCGTGCCTGCCGGAGTTGGCAGCATGGCGGCGATTCTCGGCCTGGCTGATGATGTGGTCGAAGCGTTGTGCGTATCCGCCTCGCATGCAGATGAAAAAGTGTGGGCGGCCAACTACAACTGTCCGGGCCAATTGGTAGTGGCGGGCCATGCCGCTGCTGTGGAGCGGCTGATGGAAAATGCCAAAACAGCCGGCGCCAAACGCGCATTGCCGCTGGCCGTGAGCGCGCCGTCGCATACGCCGCTGATGCAACCGGCCGCCGACGCCATGGCGGCACGCCTGAATGAGATCGACATCCAGACGCCTGCATATCCGGTATGGGGCAATGCCGGTGCGACGCCCGAACAGGATATTGAACAGATTCGAGCGGCGCTGGTGGCGCAACTGGTGTCGCCGGTTCGCTGGACGGAAACGGTGCAAAAACTGGCGCAGGCAGGCATCATGCAGGGTGTGGAAATGGGGCCGGGCAAGGTGTTGTCGGGGCTCGTCAAACGCATCGAACGTGCTATGGTTATCGGCGTCAGCCTGACTCCGGAGCAGATCGAGCGTAGCCTGACCATGATGGCGGGAGAGTAAGTGATATGAGCAATGTAAAAACAGCACTGATTACCGGCGCCAGCCGCGGCATCGGCTTTGTGGTTGCCGGTCAGCTGGCCGAAGCCGGCTATCACCTGGCGATCTGCGGCACCAGAGAAGCCACCATCGATCAGGCGGCGGAGAAGATTCGCGCCGCCAGCGGCGCAGAGGTGCTGGCCAGAGCGGTCGATGTGTCTGATCGCGATCAGATTCAGGGGTTTGTCAAAGAGACAACCAACCATTTCGGTCGGCTGGATGTGCTGGTGAATAACGCCGGCATCACGCGCGACAACATCTCCATGCGCATGAAAGCCGAGGAGTGGGATGCGGTGATCAACACCAATCTCTCTTCCGTATTCCACGCCATGCAGGCGGCCTTGCGGCCGATGATGAAGGCACGCGGCGGACGCATTATCAATATTTCGTCCGTGGTAGCCGGCATGGGCAACCCCGGCCAGCTCAATTATTGCGCCAGCAAGGGTGGCGTTGAAGCCATGACCCGCTCACTGGCGCGCGAAATCGGCTCACGCGGCATTACGGTCAACGCTGTCGCGCCGGGCTTTATCGAAACCGACATGACCGCCGATCTGGGTGAAGAAGCCCACGCCCAGCTCACCTCGCAGGTGCCGCTTGGGCGCCTCGGGCAGCCGCAAGATATTGCAGCCGCTGTCTGCTTTCTGGCCAGCGATGCAGCCGCATACATCACCGGTCAGGTGTTGCATGTCAACGGCGGCATGCATATGTAGCATTTTAAAATTACCTGTGCAGGTAATTTTAAAAACGACAATGAAAAAGTTTTCAAAAAGTTCGCCTGCGGGCTTTTTGAAAGAGCCCATACTTGTGCGCATTTGGGCCTTATGATAGAAGCCGCACCTACAAAAATTTCGGGAGGACTTATGTCTGCAGAAATCGAAGCTAAAATCATTAAAATCGTATCCGATCAGTTGAATGTTGATGAGAGCGAAATCAGCCCTGATTCTTCATTCGTTGATGATCTGGGCGCCGACTCACTGGATACCGTAGAGCTGGTCATGGCATTTGAAGAAGAGTTTGATGTCGAGATTCCGGACGAAGACGCCGAAGGTATCCAGAGCGTACAGAACGCCATCGACTATATCGCCGCCAAAGCAGTATAGCTTATGAACAGACGCGTTGTCGTCACCGGTGTCGGGCTGGTTACGCCGCTCGGCACGGGCACCGATCTCACATGGAATAATCTGATCGAAGGCAAGTCCGGCGTGCGCCGGATCAGTTATTACGATACCGAATCGACCGGCATCAACTGCACCATTGCGGGCGAAGTGCCCGATTTTGATGCCGGCAACTATGTCAATCGCAAAGATGCACGCAAAATGGATACCTTTATCCAGTATGGCATCGCAGCGGCGGATATGGCGCTGAAGCAGTCGGGACTGGAGATCACTGAAGCCAATGCCGAGCGTGTTGGCGTGGCCATCGGTTCCGGTATTGGCGGCATGCCATCGATCGAGCGCACCATGCGCGCCTACGAAAAGGGCGGCGCCCGCAAAATATCGCCATTCTTTATTCCGATGACCATTATCAACATGGCTTCGGGCTGGGTATCCATGCTGACCGGCGCCAAAGGGCCGAATGTGGCGACAGTCACCGCCTGCGCCACGGCCACCCATGCCATTGGCGAAGCCTTTGAAATCATCGCATCGGGCAAAGCCGACGCCATGATTGCCGGCGGCGCCGAGGCGTGCATCTGTGAACTCGCTGTGGGCGGATTCAGCGCATCGCGCGCCCTCTCCACCCGCAACGACGAGCCGGAACGCGCTTCCCGCCCGTGGGATATCGATCGTGACGGCTTTGTCATGGGCGAAGGCGCCGGCATCCTGATGCTGGAGTCGCTGGAATCCGCCACTGCGCGCGGCGCCGACATTCTTGGGGAGATTGCCGGCTTCGGGATGTCTTCCGACGCCTACCACATCACCACCCCGTCGCCGCGCGGCGAAGGCGGCGGTCGCTGTATGAAGATGGCGCTGGATGCGGCAGCTCTGAATCCGGAAGATGTGGACTATATTAACGCCCACGGCACCTCAACGCCGGCCGGCGATATCTGCGAGACTCAGGGCATCAAGGACACCTTCGGCGACCATGCCGCCAAATTGATGGTCTCATCCACCAAATCGATGACCGGCCATCTGCTCGGCGCTGCCGGCGGTATTGAAGCGGCTTTCTCGGTATTGGCTGTTCATCACGGCGTGGTGCCGCCAACCATCAACCTGGACAATCAGGACCCGGAATGCGATCTGGATTATGTGCCGAATACGGCGCGTGATGCGGATATCAGGGTTGCGATTTCCAACTCTTTCGGATTCGGCGGCACCAACGCGTCAGTCGTTATTCGCAAGTTCGACTGAAGATTGTCGGCAACCCATCGCGCACTTCGCTGACGTGAAATTCCGCGTCATCAAAAACAGAGGCCGTAAGCATTCCGCTTACGGCCTTTTTTCATCATTCCGCGATCAGTTCGCTGCTATTTTAGAAGACCCTGCCGGGACAGGCCGGCAGTTCCTCGTTTCCCGGGGCGGCAATACGTTCTCGCTCTCCCAATATGCCAGCCAGACCACAAGCGCCGATTTTCTGAGCCAATGGAAGCATCAACTGACCGGATCACCACGCCCCTCGCCCACCATCCGCTGCCTGATCTACGCCGCCTATGAAGCCGGTGGGCTGATCGAGTCGCTGCCAGCAGCCAAAAGCGCCATTGCCGGCCCACTGTTGTGGACGCTGTATCCGGATTTTTCCTTCTGCTTCGATGCCGATCATATTCATATCGCAGCGCGTAGCGAGACATCGCTTCAACAGGCGCTCAGCCTGCTGGAGCAACAGCCGCCAACACTATATCGGCCCGCCTCCGCCCGACTCGAACAAATCACCGTCACACCAGCGGCGCAATACAAGCAGGCTGTCCAGCAGGTGAAAGCGTACATCGCTGCCGGCGATCTGTTTCAGGCCAATATCGCCCGCTACTGTCAGATGCCATTTTCCTCCGATGAACTGGCGGCGCTGTACGCCCGACTGCGGCAGGTCAACAGCGCCCCATTTTCTGCCTGT
>JALUYG010000379.1 GCA_027013105.1 Mariprofundus sp. | reverse complement strand
TCGGTCAGGCAGTTCATCGAGTTGGCTGTGAACATGCCGGAACAGGAGCCGCAGGTCGGGCAGGCCGAGCGTTCAATGGCGGCGACATCGGCATCCGTCTCGTTCGGATCGGCCGCCTTGACCATGGCATCGACCAGATCGAGGTGCAGCTCGCGGTTGTTCAGCGTCACCTTGCCGGCCTCCATCGGGCCGCCGGAGACAAATACGACCGGAATATTCAGCCGCATCGACGCCATCAGCATGCCCGGCGTGATTTTGTCGCAATTGGAGATGCAGACCAGCGCATCGGCGCAGTGGGCGTTGCACATATACTCGACAGAATCGGCAATAATCTCGCGGCTCGGCAGCGAATAGAGCATGCCGCCATGGCCCATGGCGATGCCGTCATCCACGGCAATGGTGGAGAACTCCTTGGCCACGCCGCCGGCCGCCTCAATCTCGCGCGCCACCATCTGCCCCAGATCCTTGAGATGCACATGGCCCGGCACGAACTGGGTGAAAGAGTTGGCAATGGCGATGATAGGCTTATCCCAATCGCCCTCTTTGGTGCCGGTGGCGCGCCACAGGGCGCGCGCGCCGGCCATGTTGCGGCCATGGGTGGTGGTGCGTGAACGGTATGCAGGCATAAATTGTCTCCCGATGAATAAAATCAGAGCGAAGCGTACCCAGAGTTCAGCTGCGATGCACGCGGCTCTCTCATCTGACGATCACACTCCGACAATCACCGCCTGATTGAATGATTGCGTCAGGGCCGTAGCATTCGCAACCGGGGCGGGGGAGCATTACAACCTGTTGAGAGGTCAAATGTTAAAAAAGCGTGTAACCATACTACTAACGAGCCTGTTCCTGCCCCTCTGGCTTGCCGCCATGCCGCTGGATGCTGCGGAGCATGGAAATATCGAGGCGGGAAAGAAAATTTTCACCTACGGCGTGGATGATCGGATTCCAGCCTGCCAGAAGTGTCACGGCAGCGATGGCATGGGGCTCGGCGCGGTGGATATTCCTACGCCCAGAACGGCGTCCCAAATCTATACCTACCTGCTCAAGCAACTGACCGATTTTGCCACCGATCGGCGCACTGACGATGTGATGCATCAGATGAACCGCATCGCCAAAGGCTTGACCGAACAGCAGCGAAAGGATGTCGCCGCCTTCCTGCATGCGATGAAGTGGCCCTACAAAGGTTCGGATCTGGCCCGGCTGAAACAGGACGGTAAGAAAATCGGCGATCCGGAACGCGGCAGAAAAATCGTCAATTTTGGCATACGGGAGCGAGGCATTCCCGCCTGCAAGGTCTGCCACGGTTACGACGGACACGGCGCCGGCAGGCTCTATCCCGTGCTCAGCGGGCAAAACTACCTGTATCTGACGCATGAGCTGAGATCCTTCCGCCACGCTGCGAAAGGGGAACAAGGCTACGGTCGCCACAATGATTTCGCCTCACAGATGCGCAATGTGGCGGCCAAACTGAGCGATCAGGATATTCTCGATGCTGCTGCGTTTCTGACCGGCGCCACGCCGCCGCCAATGCCGGAAAATCCCGAAGGTCGAGGTGTTGAATGAACAGCAATCATCACAATCGTATGCGTAAAATGGTGCGCCATGGTGGCCGAATCGTTGCGGCGACCCTGCTTGTGGCATGGCTCTGCCCGGCGGCCGCGCATGCCGGTGCGGAAAGAAAGTGCAAGGTGTGCCACGACTTTACCACGGGCAAGAACAAGTTCGGGCCAAGTCTGAAGGGCATCCTGGGGCGTAAGGCGGGAACTTATCCCGGATATCGCTATGTGTTCAAAGCCTATATCAAGGGAGAGCCGTGGGTATGGGATGAGGAGAAGATCCGCCAGTGGGATTTTGATACTGCCCATGCGGTCAAGGCGCTAACCGGTGATTCGAAAGCGGAAACGCGCATGCCTTCGCAGTTTATGACCGGCGATCCGGAAGACGAGATTATCGCCTATATCCGCAAAACCAGCGGCAAGGCGGCTTCAGCAGCACAGAGACCGGAAGCGCAGAAGACGGCGGCAGAGAAACCAGCAACGAAAAAGGCGCATGATGATGGTCAGGGCCGGTAGGTGACCATGGCGGTGCATGTCTCGGATATTTCGATGCGCGAGACGCGCAGCCGCTCATTATCCAGACGCCGGCTCATCTCGTTGTAGAGCTCGCGCGCCACATTTTCGCTCGATGGATTGATGGCGTCGAAGGGCGGCACATCGTTGAGGTTGTAGTGATCCCATGGCTCAAGCGCCGCCTTGAGTTCGCTTTTCATGATTTTGTAGTCGATGCCCAGGCCGAGTTCATCGAGCGTTTCACACGCAACATACAGCTTCACATGCCAGTTATGGCCGTGCAGGCGGGCGCAGTCGCCCGGATAGCCGCGCAGGCTGTGGGCGGCTGAGAAATGGGTGGCGATGGAGAGTTCAAAGTGCGCGCTCATGGACGGGCTCCGGGCAGCAGGATGGCGGCCGAAACCGTTCGGCCTTCGCCAACCAGAATATTGTAGGTGCGGGCGGCTGAACGGGAATCCATGCACTCCAGACCGATATGGCGCTCGGCCATGTAGTCAAGAATGTCTGCAGTCGGGAAGCTTGTGAGTCGGCCTGTGCCCAGAATCAGCACTTCAGGCGCAGATTCAGTCAGGGCGGTCAGATTTTCAATGCCAACTTCGCTCAGGCGTTGCGGTTGCCATGCCGCATTCACGTTGCCCTGATGAATGGTGATGGCGGCGTCGTAGCGCTGCTTGTTCACTTCCAGATAATCGTTGTCGTAGCCGGTGAACAGCAACGCGCCGGCGGCCAGCTTCGGGCTGATATCACCTTTCATATCGAAAAAAGAGAGTCAAAAACATTCACCGCAGCGTACGCAGGGTCAGGCAGAGTAAAGTCACATGCCATTGTGTTATTGCTGCTTCTCATCTGCGTCTATCGGCGGTTCAATATTGAGACTGATCAGGGCCGGGCTTCCATGGCTTTGATGTCATCATCATCGGATTTGAAGCGACCGGCCAGCGACAGCATCACCGGGCTGGCGATGTAGATGGAGGAGTAGGTACCCACCAGGATGCCGGACATCAGCGCAAAGGCGAAATCGTGAATCACTTCGCCGCCGAGGAAGAACAGCGCCAACACCACCAGCAGGGTGGTCAGGGAGGTCATCAGGGTGCGCGCCAGCGTCTGGTTGATCGAGGCGTTGACCACGGTGACCTCGTCCTCCGGATGTTTGCGTTTTCTGCTGGCAGCGAAATTTTCGCGGATGCGGTCGAACACCACAATGGTGTCGTTGAGCGAATAACCGATCACGGTGAGCAGCGCTGCGATCACCGGCAGGTTGAACTCCTTGCCGGTGATGGCGAACAGCCCGAGCACAATGGAGATATCGTGCAGCAGCGCCGCATCGGCGCCGAGCGCAAAGCGGAATTCAAAACGGAAGGTGACATAAATCAGAATCGCCAGCATGGCGATCAGCACCGCCATAATGCCTGCTCGGGTCAACTCCTCGCCAACCTGCGGGCCGACATACTCCACACGGCGCATCTCGACAGCATCGGCAGTGAATTTCTCGCTTAAAGCATCCAGAATCGCGGTGCTGATGGTGGAGGATTTTTCGCCATCCCTGTTCTGGACGCGAATCAGGATCTCCTCTGGCGAGCCGAACTGCTGAATCACCGCACTGCCGTAACCTTTGGGGGAGATGGCGCTGCGTACATCGGCAATCGTCGGCGCCTTGTCGAATTTCACCTCAACGAGCGTGCCGCCGGTGAAATCGATGCCGAAGTTGAGGCCTTTGACGGCCAGCGCACCCAGTGAGATGAGAATCATCAAGGCGGAGATGGCCATGGCGATTTTACGTTTGCCGATAAAATCGATATTGATGTCGGGACGAATCAGTTGCATGTCGGATTCCTTAAATGCTGAGTTTTTCGATGCGCTCACGTCTGGCTGTGAACGTGGCGATAATGGCGCGGGTGACGGTGATGGCGGTAAACATCGAAGCCAGAATACCGACAGAGAGGGTGACAGCGAAGCCCTTGACCGGGCCGGAACCGAACTGGAACAGCACGATCGCGGCGATCAGGGTAGTGATATTGGCATCGACAATCGTTGAGAAGGCCTTGTCGTAGCCGCCGTCGATGGCGGCCAGCGGTGTTTTGCCCAGGTGCAGCTCTTCGCGGATGCGTTCAAAAATCAGCACGTTGGCATCCACCGCCATGCCGATGGTGAGCACGATGCCGGCGATACCGGGCAGGGTGAGGGTGCCGCCGATGATACTCATGGCGGCCAGAATCAGCAGCATGTTAAAGATCAGCGCCACATTGGCCACCATGCCGAACATGCGATAATAGACGGCCATAAAGATGAGCACCAGAATACAACCGACGATGATCGAGTTCATGCCCTGATCGATCGAGTCCTGTCCGAGGCTGGGGCCGATGGAGCGCTCTTCGACCACCTTGACCGGCGCAGGCAGGGCGCCGGCGCGCAGTACAATGGCCAGATCGTGCGCTTCGGCCGGCGTGAAACTGCCGGTGATCTGGGCGGAGCCGCCGGCGATGCGTTCGCGGATGACCGGTGCGGAGTTGACCACTCCTTCGAGAATAATGGCGAAGCGTTCGCCGACATGGGCTGCGGTCAGCTTGTCGAACTTGCGCGCGCCTTTGCTGTTGAATTTCAGCGTCACGGCATATTCATTGAAACGGGAATCGATCGATACGCGCGCATCGGCCACTTCGGTGCCCGAGAGCAGGGTGCGTTTCTTCAGCAGATAGGGCTGGCGGAAACTCTTGCCGCCGCGCGTCTGCTCGGGGCCGTACATGATAATATCGCCGGATGGCAGGTTGCCGGCCAGCGCCTTGTCGAGATCGCCTTTCTCATCCACCAGCTTAAATTGCAATTCGGCGGTGCGGCCGATCAGCTGCTTGGCGTGGGCCGTGTCTTCATAGCCCGGAATCTGCACCAGAATGCGATGCTTGCCCTGTTTGACGATCACCGGCTCGGTGGTGCCGAGCGCATCGATACGGCCGCGAATCACCTCGATGGCCTGATCGACGGCGAATTTGCGTGTTTCATCGGCCACGCTCGCCTTCAGGGTGAGCGTCAGGGTGTTTTTTACCGCCGGGGAGATGTTGTAGTTGTTGCCGAAGGTGTCGGAGAGCAACGATGTGGCCTTGGCCAGATCGCTCTCTTTCTTGATGGTGATGGAGAGCGTGTCGCCGTGGCTGGCCAGCTTGCGATAGCGGATTCTGGCTTTGCGCAGGGTCTGGCGGGCGGTGTCGATATCTTCTTCAACGCTGTGCGCCACGGCTTTGTCCACATCGACATCGAGCACCAGATGGATGCCGCCTTTCAGATCCAGACCGAGGCTCATCGGATGA
>JALUYG010000378.1 GCA_027013105.1 Mariprofundus sp. | reverse complement strand
CAACTATTGCGGGGGGGGGCAAGCGATGTCAATAAAAACCTTGTGGGAAAGGTTTATGAGAGATACATCGTATCAGAGTCGACTTTTCCGGCGGCTTGAGGCGGCTTCACGACTAATGTAGCCGCAGTGTATAAATGCTTTCGAATGAAGCACTGGACATAGAAGAAATCCAGGCGCGTCAGCTATTATTGATGGCTTGAATGCGCTGTAGCAGTCCGGTGCTGGAAAATCCGTCAATAAAGGGCATCACAACCACTTTCCCGCCAGCCTGCCTCACTTCTGTAGCGCCGACGATCGCATCGGGCTGGTAGTCGCCGCCCTTGATCAGAATATCGGGCATCAGCGTGGAAATCAGCTGCAGCGGGGTATCTTCTGCGAATGGCACGACCAGATCGACTGCACGCAGAGCGCAGAGCATAACGGCGCGATCCTGTAGTGGATTGATCGGTCGGGCATCGCCCTTGAGACGACGCACAGACGCATCATCATTGAGCCCGACAATCAACACATCGCCGAGTGCGGCGGCGCGCTCCAGATAATCGATATGGCCGGGATGCAGCAGGTCGAAACAGCCGTTGGTGAAGGCAATCGTTTTACCTTCCGCCTTCCATTGCCCGACGACTGCTTGCGCCTGCTGTAGCGGTGCGGCGCAGTTCACGAATCGCCGGATTGCATCAGATCAATCACCGCGGTAACGCCCGGCGTGCCTCTGGCCAGATCTCTGGCGCGTTGACGCTCGATCAGCCTGTTGACGACGCCTTGCAGATAGACCTTGCCATTGACCGTATTGACGTGAATTTTGAAGCCGGAAACCAGTTTGTCATTCCAGAACTGGCGCTTGATGCGGGCTGTAATCCAGCTATCGGACAGCACATTGCGAATCTTCGGCATGCCCACCTTAATTCTGTTGTCCACCGATTCCACGCCGCGAATCTGTTTGGTGATATAGATGGCGCGCTCGATATGCCGACGCGTAGGCAGAAAACCGGTCAGCGTGGCACGGCCGCGAATCACTTCAACGCTCACCCAGCGCGACGGCATGTCACGCTCGGCAATCAGTCGGGCATCGATCTTGGTGGCAATAGCGACATCATCCAGTTGGCGGCCAATGGTACGCTCATCGTGCATGCTACTGGCCCCGGCCGTGGCGCCGCCAACCACGGCGGTGGCGAAGCAGCCGGGCAAGCCGAGCGAGGCGGTCAATAATAGAAGCATTCGAATTAAAGGCATGGTAACTCCGTTATTGCAATACTACAGATTGGGTAGCTGGAACAGGCTAACTATAGAGCATCACAAATAAATGTGTAAGTGATGCTTCGCAGTTATCCAAAACAGAGGCTTTGTAGCCGCCATCACCCTCTGTGACGCTCAAACTCCTGCATCCAGGCGACCAGCGCATCAACACCCTCTTCCGGCATGGCATTATAGATGCTGGCGCGCATGCCGCCGACGGAACGATGCCCCTTGAGCGTAATCAGATCGTGTTCAGCAGCGCCGGCGAGAAAAGCTGCATCAAGATCGGGATCAGCCAGCGTGAATGTGACGTTCATCCATGAACGGGCGTTGGCTGCCACCGGATTGGCGTAGAGCTCGCTCTGATCAATCACCGCATAGAGTTTATCGGCCTTGCGCTTGTTGCGTTCGCCCATCGCTGCAAGACCGCCCTGCTCCCTGATCCAGGCAAAGACCAGCCCTGCCATATACCAGCTGTAGGTGGCCGGCGTGTTGTACATCGAACCGCCGTCGGCGTGGGTTTTGTAGTTGAACATGGCCGGCGTACTCTCCGGCGCCTGACCCAGCAGATCCTCGCGAATGATTACAATGGCCAGACCGGCAGGGCCGATATTCTTCTGCGCGCCGGCATAGATCAGCCCGAATCGGGATACATCAATCGGCCGGGAAAGAATGGTGGACGACATATCGGCCACCAGCGGAACATCCCCGGTTTCCGGAATATAATCAAACTCGACGCCGCCGATGGTTTCGTTCGGCGTATAGTGCACATAGGCCGCATCGGGATTCAGGTTCAGCTCGGCCTGTGTCGGCACGGTAGTAAATCCGCTATGCGAGGTATCGGCGACGATATTCACATTGCAATAGCGCTTGGCCTCGGCGATCGCCTTTTTCGACCAGATGCCTGTGTTGATATAGTCGGCGCTCTGTTTACCGCCCAGCAGATTCAACGGAATCATGGCAAACTGGGAGGAGGCGCCGCCCTGAAGAAACAACACCTTGTAGTTGTCGGGAATATCCATCACCGCGCGCAAATCCTGCTCCGCTTTGGTTGCGATCGACATATACTCTTTGCCGCGATGGCTCATCTCCATCACCGACATGCCCGAGCCATTCCAATCCAGCATCTCCTGTTGCGCGCGCTGCATCACCGCTGTCGGCAGCATTGCCGGCCCGGCGCTGAAATTAAACTTTCTTGCCATGATTATTATCCTTTTATTGTATGGTATATAAGATCCGGGAATGTATGCACCTTTCTCCCATCCAGTTCATCTTCGGGCGTGGAAGATAACCATCCAGCGACGATTCCTCAATGAAAGGATGTTTACAGAGCGGGGGTTAAGGCATCATCTGGGGTGTAAAGGTTCAATCGGGGCAGGCTCAAGGGATGTTGCAGAGAGCGGAAAGCAGATATTGTCCGTTCACCTTAACCCCGCGCTTTTCATTCGCAGCTGATGCCATCAGCATCGCCGCCTTATTCCAGCAAGGGGTTATGAGACGGTGTCAGAGCGTTATTCAGCACAGCAAATCGAAGCCAAATGGCAACAGCAATGGGAGCAGACGGATATCGACGCCGCCAGCGACGATGATGCTCGACCGCCCTACTACTGTCTGGTCATGTTCCCCTACCCCTCCGGCAACCTGCATATGGGCCATGTGCGCAATTACTGTCTGGGCGATGCGGTAGCGCGTTATAAACGCATGCAGGGCTTTAATGTATTGCATCCGATTGGTTGGGACGCCTTCGGCCTGCCGGCTGAAAATGCAGCCATCAAACACCATCGGCCGCCGGCTGAGTGGACCTACGCCAATATCGAACAGATGCGCGGACAGCTCAAGCGACTGGGACTCTCTTACGACTGGCATCGCGAGATTGCCACCTGTCACCCCGATTATTATCGCTGGGAGCAGTGGCTGTTTACCCGCCTGATGCAGAAAGGTCTGGCCTATCAGAAAGAGGCCGAAGTGAACTGGTGCGACCCGTGCCATACGGTGCTGGCCAATGAACAGGTGGTGGACGGCGTCTGCTGGCGCTGCGATACGCCGGTGATTCGCAAAAACCTGAAGCAGTGGTTTATCCGCATCACCGACTATGCCGAAGAGCTGCTGAACGATCTGGATCAATTGACGGGCTGGCCGGAAAAAGTCATCGGCATGCAGCGCAACTGGATCGGTAAATCGAGCGGCGCAGAAGTCGCTTTCGGGCTGGAAGACTCCGAGCAGACGCTGGACATCTTCACAACCCGGCCCGATACGCTGATGGGCGTCACCTACATGGCCGTGGCGGCGGGCCACCCACTGGCCGTGCAGGCGGCTGAACACAACCCCGAACTGGCTGCATTTCTTGATGAGTGCAGCAGAATTTCCACCAAGGAAGCCGATGTCGAAACCATGGAGAAGCGGGGCATGCCGACCGGCATCAACGCCATCCACCCGATCAGCGGCGAGCAGATTCCGGTCTGGGTCGCCAACTTCGTACTGATGGGCTACGGCACCGGCGCAGTGATGAGCGTGCCGGCCCATGATCAGCGCGATTTTGAGTTCGCAAACAAATACGGCCTGCCCATCAAGCAGGTAATTCAACCGAGCGAAGGCGATTGGGATATTGCCACCGCCGCCTTTACCGACGCCGGCGTGCTGATCAATTCGGAACAGTTTGACGGTTTAACCTCAAACGATGCCAAACAGGCCATCACCCGCTGGCTATCGAATCACAACTGCGGCGGCGAGCGCATCCAGTACCGCCTGCGCGACTGGCTGGTTTCTCGCCAGCGTTATTGGGGCGCACCGATCCCGGTCATCCACTGCGACGATTGCGGCGCAGTCGCCGTGCCGGATGAGCAACTGCCGGTTGAGCTGCCCACCGATCTGCAACCGACCGGCGGCGCATCGCCGCTGTGCGAATGCGACGCTTTCAAACATGTCGATTGCCCGCAATGCGGCAGAGCCGCGCGGCGCGAACTCGACACCTTCGACACCTTTATGGAGTCGTCATGGTATATGAACCGTTATACCTCACCGCGTGACAGCGAGGCCATGGTCGATGCCGAAGCCATGCAGCGCTGGGCGCCGGTGGATCAGTATATCGGCGGCGTCGAACATGCCGTGCTGCATCTGCTCTATGCCCGTTTTTATCATAAACTGATGCGTGACGCCGGCCTGTTCAGCTCTGAACAGGGAGGCGATGAGCCGTTCAAAAATCTGCTGACGCAGGGTATGGTGCTCAAAGACGGGGCCAAAATGTCCAAATCCAAGGGCAATACGGTGGACCCCAATGCGATTATCGAACATTTCGGCGCCGACACAGCGCGCCTGTTTACGCTGTTCGCCGCGCCGCCCGATCGCGATCTGGAGTGGAACGACGCCGGCGTGGAGGGCGCGCACCGTTTTCTAAGCCGCGTCTGGCGACTGCTGCAGAGGCTGGATTCCGAAGGTAATTCAGAAGGCGGCATCAACAACAGCGATAAAACCGATGCAGCTGCAGTCAAGGCGATGCGCAGAGATATCCACGCCACCATCCGCAAGGTCACGCATGCCTTTGAGCACGGCTTCGCGTTCAATGTCGCCATTGCCGCGCTGATGGAACTGGCCAACAGCCTGCAGGCGTTCCGACCGACCGGCGCTGCCGGCAACGCCGCGTATCGGGAGGGTTTGCAGGCGCTGGCCGCCATGCTGGCTCCGTTTGCGCCCCACTTCGCCTGCGAAATCGGCGACAGGCTGGGCATGAAGCAGATGGCTGTCGTCTCCGACTGGCCGCAGGTGGATGAAAGCGCGCTGGAGCAGGATGAAATCACTCTGGTAGTGCAGATTCAGGGCAAGAAACGCGGCGACATCACCATCGCCAAAACGGCCAGTCAGGATGAAGCGATGGCGGCGGCGCAGGCTGATCCCGCCATCCGCAAATGGCTCGACGGCATGCAGGTGGTCAAAGTGATTCTGGTGCCGGGCAGGTTGCTCAATATCGTGGTCAAGCCGGCCTGATGCTGCGGCATTTCAACATCGCCCTGTTGGTCGGCATCCTGATGCTGAGCGGCTGCGGCTATCACCTGGTCGGCCATGGCGGCGGCAGCGGCGCGATTCCGGACGATGTCACCACTGTCACCGTCACCGGCAATATCGATGGCGAACAACTGGCTCGACTACGCCGACAACTGCAGTCGGAGCGTTACAGGCTGGTCGGTAAC
>JALUYG010000377.1 GCA_027013105.1 Mariprofundus sp. | reverse complement strand
GGCATTGCGACGAACAGTTCAACACGACGGTTTCTGGCCATGTTGGCAGGCGAGGTGTTGGCGACAACTGGATCGTATTGGGCGCGGCCTTCAATGCGGATGCGTTTGGCGTCAATGCCGTTGCTCCAGATCAGGCGACGCGCCACGGCTGCCGCACGGGCGGCGGAGAGGCCCCAGTTATCAATAAAGCCGGCTTTGAGCGATCTGTTCAGAGGCACCGGGTCGGTATGGCCGATAATGCGAATGGCGGCCGTATCGGGTGTGCTTTTCAATGTTTTGGCCAATCGCTTGAGTATATGGCGTCCTTTAATGCTCAGTTGCGCCGAACCGCTGGCAAAGAGCAGCGGATTCTGCATATCCATGCCAACGGTTCCGGCTTCGGGGTTTCGGATGTGGGCCTGGCGGGCGTCGATTTCGGCAGCGAACTCGGTTTTCAGCGCTTTTTCAAACGGTTTCAGGGCGGCGATTCGAGCTGCCAGCCGGGCATCCGCCGCTTTTAATCGATCCATATTGGCGCGGATGGAGAGCACTTCCCGGTAGTGCTTTGCATTAAGCGCATAACAGCCCGATAGCCCGGCCATGCAGCCGATCAGTAGCAGTGCTCGGACTGAGGTGGAAAAGAGTCTCTGTTTCATTTCAATGCTCCTGCGGCCGCACGGAAGCGGAACGGCGCTGCTGCAGATGATCCAGTTGTTGCGAGAGCGCTTTGTCGCGCGCATCCAGTGCCTTGTAGTTGTCACCCAGCGTCCGAATGGACTCATACTGCGCCTTGCTAATGGCATAACAGCCCGGTAGCAGCAGCAATATGAGTCCGGTCAGAAGCAGGCGCATCAGGCGACGCCGATGCCTTCACGCCAGGCCAGCAGCAGCCTGAACTCGTCATTGCTCAGATCCACCGACAGATCGCGCTTGATTTCGCTCAGGGAGGCATACGGATCGGCATCATCCAGTTCCGCCATCAGCGTATCGAAATCTTCGCCGATAAAGGCGGGCACATCGATATATTGTCCGGCGCGAATAATGGCAACGTAGTTTTTCAACACTGTCGCTTCGCTGACGCCCTGTTGTTCGGCAATCTCCTGCAGGCTGAGCCCTTTACGGTAGAGAGAGAGAATATAGGTCTGCGTCTCGTTCAGCCCCGGCCCTTTGGCGATCAGCATAGGAATATCCTTGCCGCCGCTCTTCACGCCCTTTTCATCACCGCTTTCCACATGCTCGTTGATCAGCGTAATAAAGGCTTCGCCGTACTCTTCGAGTTTGTGCTGGCCGACGCCGCTGATGGTGCGCATGGACTCTTCCGACACCGGTTTGCGCTGGCTCATTTCAGTTAGTGTGACATCGCTGAACACCACATGCGGCGGCACATCTTCGCGATCGGCGATCTCTTCCCTTAATTTTACCAGCTTTTTGAACAGCGCCTCATCACGCGGCATGCCGAGGCGTTTGAAATGACGCCGGATCCCGGGTTGATATTTGGCCAGCATAATCGGTTCGCCGGCGCCAATGCGTTCGGCCTTTTTGGTCGCCAGCATGGCGGCGCGCCGGGATACGTCCTGAATAAAGTAGCCGTGATGCACCAGTTGGCGCAGGATTGATGTCCACTCATCGGCGTTGATATCAGCGCCGGAGCCGTGGCTTTTCAGCTTGTCGTGACCGTGCTCCAGAATGCGGGCGTTTTTTGAGCCGCGCAGCACGTCCACGATATAGCCCATGCCGAAATTACCATTGAGTTCTCGCACGCACTGCAAGGCGGCCTCGGCGAACTCCGTGGCGTCATAGGTTTCTGGCGGATCGAGGCAGATATCGCAGTTGCCGCACGGTTCATCCAGCTGTTCGCCGAAGTAGCCGAGCAGCACCCTGCGGCGGCAGGTCAGCGCCTCGGAAAAGGCCACCATGCTGTTGAGTTTGTGCACCTCAACCCGGCGCTGATCGATGTTTTCCACATTTTCGATCAGCCGGCGCACCAGATTGACATCGCCGGAGCCATAGAGCATCAGGGCTTCCGATTCCAGGCCGTCACGGCCGGCGCGGCCGGTCTCCTGATAGTAGGACTCGATACTCTTGGGCAGGTCGTGGTGAATCACAAAACGCACATTCGGTTTATCTACGCCCATGCCGAAAGCAATCGTCGCCACGATCACCTTGATGCGGTCGCGCAGGAAGTCGTCCTGCACCTTCTCGCGTGAACGGCCGGGAATGCCGGCATGGTAGGCGGCGGCGCGAATACCGTGACGCTGCAAATTCACAGCCAGATCCTCCACCCGCTTTCTCGACAAACAGTAGATCACGCCGGAGCAGTTCGGCCAGCCTTCCAGAAATTGCAGAATCTGGGTCAGCGGCTGCCTTTTTTCGGCCACCAGATAGCGAATATTGGGGCGGTCGAAGCTGGCCACAAAGCGCTTGGCCTTGCCCAGTTGCAGGCGATCAGAGATATCTTCACGGGTATGTTCGTCGGCGGTAGCCGTCAGCGCCAGCATCGGCACATCGGGAAATAGCTGGCGCAGTTCTCCGAGCCGCACATATTCCGGGCGGAAATCATGCCCCCACTGCGATACGCAGTGCGCCTCGTCAATGGCGAACATGGCCAGCTTGACCTGTTCCAGTTTGGTCAGAAAGCCTTTCGACAGCAGTCGTTCGGGGGCGACATAGAGCAGATCAAGATCGCCGCTCTCAAAACGCTCCAGCACCTCCTTGGCTTCCGCAGCCTTGAGCGAGGAGTTGTAGTAGGCCGCCTTGACGCCGCAGGCTGTTAACGCATCAACCTGATCCTTCATCAGCGAAATCAGCGGTGACACCACGATGCCGGTGCCTTCGCGCATGATGGCCGGAATCTGGTAGCAGAGGGACTTACCGCCGCCGGTCGGCATCAGCACAAAGGCGTCCTTGCCGTCCATCAGGCTACAGATAATCTCTTCCTGCATCGGCCGGAAGCTGTCGTAACCGAAAATATCCTTGAGTACCTTGCGAGCCTGTTCTTTTACTTTCTTCGTTGCCATTTCTATCCTTTTTTCAGTGGGGTGAAACCCGAAATTCGACCGTTCAGCGTGAGCCTTCGGCCTATAAGTGTTGATTATCACGTGTAAATAATAAGATGTTTGCACGGATGTGGCGCGTGCTTTTCAGCGCCACTCCAGTGATTTCAGCATAAACCGGATCGTGATGCAAGCATTTTGTGTGCGCCTTAGTGATTGAACCATGCCAGCAACTGCTGTTCATCCGCCACTTCGATACCGAGTTCGCGCGCTTTGGTCAGTTTTGAGCCGGCCTTTTCGCCGGCAATGACAATATCGGTATTTTTCGACACCGAGCCGGTCGGTTTGGCGCCCAGCGCGCGCAGCTTCTCCTGCGCCGAACGGCGATTAATGGCTGTGAAACTGCCGGTCAGTACAATCTTTTTCCCGCTCAGCGGATGTGCTCCGGTTGTCGTCTGTCGGGCAGCAGGCTGCACGCCGGCAGCCAGCAGTCGGTGAATGACGTCGCGGTTATGCGCTTCGGAAAAAAAGCTGACGATGCTTCCTGCCACTTCCGGACCGATGTCCGGAATATCGATCAGGCTGTCGGCGTCTGCCTGCATGACGGGTTCCAGCGCGCCGAAATGGTCGGCCAGCGCAGCCGCTGTCGCGCTGCCGACATGGCGGATGCCCAGTGCGTAGAGAAAACGATCCAGCGGCCGTTGGCGGCTCCGGGCAACCGCAGCTTGCAAGTTGGCGATTTTTTTGGCGCCCATGCCCGGCCAGTCGTGTAGACTGGCGTAATCAAACTCATACAGGTCGGCAATATCGGTGATGCGTTGCTCATCCACCAGTCGGGCGATCAGTTTATCGCCCATGCCTTCGATATCCATGCCCGCACGCGATACAAAATGGCGCAAGCGCTCGGTCAGCTGGGCCGGGCAGGCGAGGCCGCCGCTGCAACGAATCGCCACCTCGCCTTCGATGCGAAACAGCGATGCGCCGCAGGCGGGGCAGTGATCGGGCGCATCGGGCAGGCGGGTGTGATCTGCCACATCGATAGCCCTGACCACCTCGGGGATGACATCGCCGGCGCGTCGTACAATCACGCGGGCGCCGTCATAAACCTGTTTGCGGCGTAATTCGTCGCAATTGTGCAGGGTGGCCCGTGATACGGTGACGCCGCCAACGGCGACCGGCTGCATCTCGGCGACCGGCGTAATCACGCCGGTGCGCCCGACCTGCCAGATGATTCGCTCAACTGTCGTGGTCACCTCTTCTGCCGGGAACTTGTGCGCGATCGCCCAGCGCGGCGAGCGCGCCACTGCGCCGATACGATCCTGCAGGGCGAAATCATCCAGCTTATAGACCACGCCGTCGATGTCGTAAGGCATGGAAGCGCGCTGCTGCTGCAGGCGTCGATAGTGTTGCAGCAGTTCAGCGCAGCTGCCAGCCAGTTCGGTCTGTTGCACGGCGAATCCGAAATCGCTCAGACGCGCCAACAGGTCGGACTGACAGGCGGCAATCTCACGCCCGCCGATGCCGACGCCGTATGCGAAAAAATTCAGTCCGCGCCGGGCCGTGATGCGGGCGTCGAGCTGTCGCAGGGAGCCGGCTGCGGCATTACGCGGGTTGGCGAATGGCGCCGCCCCTTCGGCGTCCTGCCGTGCATTCAGTTGCGCAAAGGCGGCTTTGGACATATAGACTTCGCCGCGCACTTCCAGCACATCGGGAATCTCTGCGCCATCGGCATGCAGCCGCCAGGGAATATCGGCAATGGTGCGCACATTTTCGGTCACATCCTCACCGACCCTGCCATCGCCGCGCGTGGCGGCGATGGCGAGCTTGCCCTGTTCATAACGCAGGTTAATTGCCAGTCCGTCAATTTTGGGCTCGATGATAAAACGCAGCGCCTGGTCAGCAGCATGATCATTACCAGAATGATCCCCGCCAGAATGTCCGCCAATCAGATCAACAATACGACGTACGAACGCTTCGACTTCCTCGTCGCTAAAGGCATTGGCCAGCGATAGTAGCGGTTCGCCGTGCGTGCGCGGTTGAAAGGTGGCGGAACGCGGCGCGCCTACGGTTTGGGTAGGCGAATCGGAGGGAACCGGCTCTCCAAGCTCAGCTTCCAGTGTTTCAAGTTGACGCAGCAAGCGATCATACTCTGCATCGGTGATGACCGGCGCATCGAGGGTATAGTAACGGTAGTTGTGTTCCTTGAGGGCGGCTCGCAGATCATCGATGCGCTGCCTGAGAGATGTGATGGTATTATCCCTGTCTGGCGCTGTCGTTGCCACCCTTCTCTCCGCTCGCTTCGCCAACCGGTTCGGCCAGCATTTTATCGATGGTGCGGAGCATCGGCTCCGCCATCCAGTTTGTGGCGCCGACAATATGGCGCAGCACCGTCCCGTGGCGATCCAGCAGGAATGACTCGGGATAACGGTAAACCCCATAGCTGTGGGAAACTGCGCCGTTTGCATCATGCAATACCTGGAACGGCATCGGGTACTCTTTCATGAAGCTGAGCAGA
>JALUYG010000376.1 GCA_027013105.1 Mariprofundus sp. | reverse complement strand
GGCAAGATGTTTATCGGCGCCAATGCCAAGGTTTATGAGGGCATGATTATCGGCATCAACAATCGCGATGACGATATGACTGTCAATCCGATCCGGGAAAAGAAACTGACCAATGTACGCTCCTCCGGCAAGGATGATGCCATCGATCTGGTGCCGCCGCTAAACCTGAGCCTGGAGCGCGCCATCGAATTTATCGCCGATGACGAACTGGTCGAGATCACGCCGAAATCGATCCGCCTGCGCAAGCGCCTGCTCAAAGAGCACGAACGCAAACGCGCTACTCCGAAAACAAAAAAATAAAGGCACAATCAAAATCGTTTCACCGCAAAGTTCGCAAAGTTACGCAAAGGAAAGCCAAAATCAGCAACTCCGTAAGACTGGATATCGATACAACTATGTGAATAGAGCTGACATGGGTTACATCTCTTTTTTTTATCTTAGCGTAACCTTGCGAACTTTGCGGTGATTTTTTGACTTGATGGTGAGAATGGCCTGAACAAATTTCTGGCAGCCTTATTTCATCCAGTCAGGTTTGCCCAGTTGATGGATGCGGCCGGCAATCTGTTGCTGCTGCACAAACAGGAATTTGTAGATCACTTCCCTCGTCCGGGCATCGGGTTTCAGTTCAATGCCCGCCCGCAGCCCGTCATCGTTTTTCTGCGTCCAGCAGATACGCGCCTGTTTGGCTTCAAGGCGATGATTGCCCAACTGGCATGCGCAGGTGATACCGGCTCCGACTCTCAATCCGGCCTCGCCTGCAACCTGCACCCCCATGCCGGCGCAGGAGAGATCGATCAGATCGGCGCTGATACGCCGGCCATCCGCCGCCAGCTCAACAGATATGCGCCCTTCAGGCTTGACGCGCACCTCTTTTCTGCACTCCTGCAATGCTTCAACAATGGCGGTGACCGATAGCGACAACTCCATATGTCTGCACTGAAACACCGTCACCTGCAGGTTGTATTTACGATCGGGGCTGGTGATAAGCGCCTGCATCGGATTATCTGACACCGCAAAGACGCGCCCCAACTCAGGCGTGGCCTTGACGCTCAAGTGCTGACCGGGCTCATAGCTGACAAACGCCACCCTGGCCGAAACCGGCACCTCTTTGAAATAGTTATGCACCTGAACCGTGCCGCTCTGCAACCATTCGGCTCTGCATTCGGCCAGTACACGGGACTTGCGTTCCGCATCGATCGACTGCCGCCAACTGCGGTCGGCCGCATTGACAACCGCTTCCTGCAAGCCATTGAAATGCTCGACGCAGCCGGAAAACTGCTGCACCTGCTGGCGTATATTTTCAGGTTCGGTGCAGGCAATCAGACGTTGAACGCTAAGCCATTCGCAGCGCAACAGTGCGGCAAGAATCTTGCCGACCTGAGTATCCGATTTAAACAGCCCGGCTGCCAGCGTATCCAGAGAGCAGTCGATCGGCTTGCCGAGAATCACCGCCGCCACGCGTTGAAGAGAGGCTTCATCGACAGCCGGCAGCTCCCGGCGGAGTAGATCGATCATTTCATGGTGCATGGATTTATCCTGCATCGTCACCACCCGTCAATAACGCCCGGTTTGAGCGCATTGTCTGTTTAGGCTTCCAAGCAAGGATTAAGCCACTTCTTTCCAGGCATCCAGCATCGGAAAATATAACGCCGTTCGGATTTCCCGATCCGGTTCCATTTGGCTTACGATGAAACGATAGCGTTGCAACTGCGGAGCATGCCGCTGCACTTCGATATCCAGAAATGCATCCCTATCGCCGCCTTCATGGGTGGCGGTTTTGTAATCGATAATCCAGCGTACGCCCTGCTCATCAATAAAACTGCGATCGATGGCGTGATGCGAAATACGACCTTCATATTCCGAACTCAACACCCACTCCTGATGCGGCTGCTGATGATGAGCCGACAGTAGCCATCGACCCTTCTCGCTATTCAATACGCGCCTTAAACCGGCCTCACACCGCGTCAGCGCAGCCTCCAGCATCTGCCCGGATAATCCCTCGCCAGTCAGCAGGCGGGCCATCCGCTTGATCGTCGCCTGCGTGTACGCTTCACTCCACCCCTCCACGCCAGTTTCGGCCACCTGTTGTAAGGCGGCATGCAGCGCATTACCGATCGGCGCGGCCTCGGCGCCGGCCCAGCTATATTCAAGCTCCGTTTCGTGCTGGCTTTCGCTTTCATTCTGAACAACAGCTTCATCGACCCCGACACCAGCAACGGATTTCACTCGTTGCAAAGCTGTCGGCCTGACCGCTACAGCTGCTTGAACCGGTTCGATTGCATGGATATGCGCCCCAAAACAGGCTTCATCGCTGGAGAGCAGCAGATGCAATAATGATCCTGCGGCTGCCTCGCCACTGCTTTCCGACACATGCCCCAGCATGTGCAGAGCTGTTTCAGGGCGCGTACAAGCCACATAAAGCAGTCGCTGTAACTCATTGTTATATTTACTGTTTTCTATTTTATTTACGAGCGAATAGAGGGCGTCGTTCTGGCGCGTCGAGGCTTTGGCCGCCATCAGCGGCATGGCGCCGCCGCAGACCGGCACATCGGTGAAAGCCAGCAGTGGCGCATCGGCATTGGCTGCTTTAAGTCCCAATCCCGGCAGTATCACCGTATCCCATTGCAGCCCTTTGGCGCCGTGCATGGTCAGCAATTCCACCTGCCCGGCAGCTTCGGAAGCATCGGGCGCGGCATAGAGTTTTTTCAGCCGCTCATCGAGCAGCGAAAAATCGATACGACCGCCCTGCTCCAGCGACTCAATCAAATCCAGGGCCGCATCCACATTCTGACTGGCCGTGGCATCGATCAGCGCCGGCATGGAGAGACGTGACCATGCCGATTGCAGCAGATCGCGCACGGGCATTTTTCCGCCTGCCGCCATGCACGGAGCCAGGGCCTGCCGAAGCCATGCAATTCGCGCCTGCGCATCCACGCTTAGACGTTGACACAGAGCATCATCCTCAATCACCGACCAGACCGGTCTGTCGTGCCCCTCCAGCAGCACATGCATATCGTAAGCTTCCAGCCCGCAACACGGGGCGCGCAACAGCGCCGCCCACGATTCACGATCGGCCGGATGCAACAGAGCGCGCAACAGAGCGCGCAACAGGCGCACTTCCGGCCTGCTATGCAAGGGTAAAATCTTGATGGCGCGATAGGCGATCTCTGCGGCGCTCAGGGCCGTCATGATGGCGTGCAGATGCTGGCGCGAACGCGCCAGAATGCCGATGCGCCGCCCGCCGTCCGACAACGCCCTGCGCACCAGATCAACCACGTAAGCCGCTTCCAGCTCAGCATCCCTGCCTGTTTGAAGATGCAGATTTACCGAGCCCTTGTGCGACAGCGCCGCCACCGCAGGCGCATGCGACACCGCGCCGGAAACCACATCCTGCCGATCGGAAAAAATCGACTGAAATGCCGCATTGACCCAGTCCACAATGGCCGGCGACGAACGGAAATTGCGCTCCAGTTGCAGTCTCTCCACCGGCGGCAAATCCGCTTCATTATTGGCTGCATTGAGAAACAATCCCACTTCGGCTTTGCGGAAACGATAAATCGACTGCATCGGATCGCCCACCATAAACAGCGTGCGGTGGCGACCATCGCCGGCCTGCCAGCCATCGGTCAGGCATTGCAACAGGCGCATCTGCAACAGGGACGTATCCTGAAACTCATCGACGAGAATATGGTGAATGCGATAATCCAGTTTCAGCAGCAGATCGCCGGGCGCGGCAGCGCCCACGCCGAGCGCATCCATGGCGCGCAACGCAATCTCGGTGAAATCGGCTTCGCCCTGCTGGCCAACCAGTTGTTGCAGATGTTTGTTGGCCAGCACCAGCAGCACAAACAGCGATTCCAACACCGCCCACTGCCGATCATCCATGCGCGGAGTGGCAGGCAGACTGCGCAACTCGTGCAAGGCTGCCGCCAGTTCGGGATTCGTCGCCAATATGTCGAGCAGTTGTTTGAAACTCTCTTTGG
Organism: Mariprofundus sp.; assembly: GCA_027013105.1. GTDB lineage: Bacteria > Pseudomonadota > Zetaproteobacteria > Mariprofundales > Mariprofundaceae > Mariprofundus. The sequence continues at coordinate 1,510 of JALUYG010000376.1, read as the reverse complement.
GCGCGGCAAATGCTTTGCCGGCCGGAAACCCGAGCTTCACGGTCACGCCGCGCGGTTTGCGAAAATCGGGCTTACCCGCCACCAGCAGAAAGTCGGCGATGATCTGCCAGGCCGCCAACTGATCTGAATCCTCCAGCATTTCCAGACCAGCCTCCGGCCAGGCAAAGGATTGCAGTGCGTCATCCTGTTTCTGCTCGCCGGCAAAGCGCATCAGGGCAGGCAGTTCTGCTTTCACCTGCACAGGCATCAGTGATTCGCAATCGCTCAATGTCTGCATCATGATCTCGGCAAGATTGGCTTCCAGCATCAGGCGCAAGCCCGCCATATCGCGGCCATGCGCGGCAATTTCTGTGAGCCACTGCTCGCGTTTGGAGAGCATATTGGCCAACAGGCCAATCACCGCTACGGCATTGTGATCCTGGTGCAGCAAAACCGCTTCCGCGGCATCGGGAAAATCGCGCATGGCTTCATCCAGCGCCGCTTCCGCCGCCTCGCGATACAGGGCGTGCGCATGTTCGGACGGGGCCGGCATCGCCCCCATGCCGGAGAGCAGCGGCAGTTGGCGAGCCAGCGAGAAGGTTAAGCTATCCAACGTCATGATCCGCAGACGCGCCGAGTGGTGATCCAGATTCCACCCCTTTTCGACGGAGCGTTGCATGGCCCGCTGCGCCAGCCGCCACGTTTCCATTTTATGCGTTTCACCGGCATCAGGTTTTTGAGCGGTGAGCGACTCCAGCACCCGCCGCCGCATTTCAGCCGCCGCCTTGCGTGTAAATGTCAGCGCCAGAATCTCTTCCGGCTCCTCAACCACGGCCAACAGCGCCAGAATCCGCTGGGTGAGCAGCTCCGTTTTCCCCGAACCGGCCGGCGCCTGCACCAGAAAAGAGCCGGAAGGATCGCGCGCCCTCCGCCGCACCTCAGCGCTCATATTTCACGCATCCATCAGTCTCATCCATCTCTTCAGCCCTCTACATCTTGAGTAGTTGTAACGTGATTGACATCGTTATTCAGCATACACTGGAGGTGCGGCTTTAGCCGCGAAAAAGCGTTTGGTTGCTGTGGCGGATGGGGCATAGTCCAGAGCAGTGGCATAAATATCGGTAATCTTCTGATAAAACTTGCGTTCACTAAACCGTATTTCGCGAATACGTTCCAGTTGCTCTTCAAAATATTTTTTCCCAAGTATAGAGCCGTCATTTTTAAGGCGTTCGTCATCCATCACATAGGCTTTGATAGTGTGCTCTTGAATAATGCCCGTTGCCCATTTTCGGAACTGAACTGCACGCTCTGAGTTTACCTTGTACCCAACTGCGATGATAGCGGATAAATTATAGTGTCTGGTGTTGTAGTTTTTTCCGTCCTTGGCAGTTATTCGAAATTTTCGTATAACTGAATCCTCGTCGAGTTCATTATCCGAAAAAATCCTTTTCAGGTGATAGTTTATGGTATGGGTTTCTACATCATACAATACGCCCATCATTTTCTGTGTAAGCCAAACATCTTCATCAGC
>JALUYG010000375.1 GCA_027013105.1 Mariprofundus sp. | reverse complement strand
GCCCGATCCAGTAACGACACGCTCTCTTCCAGCGCCTGCCATGCAGACTGCGCACTCCGCTGCTCCGGCTCGGCGGCTGCTTCGCCTGCTGACTGTACCTGTCCAATTTCCGACTCCAGCAATGCACCGAACACGCCGCTTGTGCTGCCACGCTGGTTTTTTCGTGTCGTGTTGCCATGAACGGGTGGATTGTTGTGAATCTTCATGTGCAAATCCTGCCTCTCACACCGGCCATCTTTTCCACCCTGCCAGGATATTTCGCATCACAGGGTAAAAAAACAGCACGGATGCGTTGGTAATGTCAGGTTTCAACCGTAACATCGGATTTGCACGCAAGAACCGGGCCAGCCAAGGCGGGTTGTTGATTGCATATCAAAAGCGATAGTTAGCTGCCGCCCCAAACAGATGCGCCCTGCCCTTATATGCGCCGTTGGCGAGCGCGCCGGCGCCGGTGGGCGCTGTTTGATGCAGGGTGGTTTGCATGGTGTACATATAGGCGAGATCGTAACCGAACTGCGGCGTCATCTGCATGGAGAATCCTGCGGCAAAATTGTGTTGATCGTTGAGCGGCAGATCAGGCGAGGCGTAGATATCATTCACCGGCGATGGATCGAAGGAGTAACCGAGGCGGAAGGTGATAACATCATTCATCCGCCATGACAGGCCGAGCTTCGGCGAGATGGTCGCATGCCACTGCTCCTGAACCATGATGCTGCGCACGCCGATCACCGGCGGCAGCGGCAGGCCGGTGGGAATGGTGATCGGGCTGGCGTAGTTCAGGGCGATCTGATCGTATTTTCCCCAGTTGGTCCAGTCCGCATCCATGCTGATGGTCAGCGACGGGGCGGGGTGAAAGGCGATGCCGATATTGACCATATCGGGCAGCTTGAATGATGTGGTCGCTGCGGCCGCGCCGCCCAGCCGGCTCGATGCGGTTCCATTCACATTCACTGCAATCTGACTGCGGTAGGTGACCCCCAGGCTGAACAGGGGCTGCTGATACAGGATGCCGATATTGCCGCCCCAACCATCACCATGGCCGTGTTGGGTCAGAATTGCGTTGTTCAGATCAACACTTTTCACATAGGCATAATCCAGACCGATCGCGACGGCGAGGTGGTCGGTGATTTTATAGGCCAGCATCGGATTGACATTGATCATCTGAATGCGCGACAGCGTCGAGGCGTTGGCCAGCGCCGTGCCTGTCCAGTCGGTCTCCAACCCGAACGGGCTGTTAACGCCAAGCCCGAAGGAGATATCCGACGCCGGCGTGACATAGCTGAGATACAACTGCGGCACAATAGCATTCTGGCGCTTGCTTCTGGCCCGCGTCGCAGGCGGCAGCAGCGGATTGGCGGCGTTGGAGACAAAATCAATCGCTGGAATGTAGATATCCACCCCGCCCAGACTGATTTGCGGCGCCTGCTGAAAAGCGACACCGGCAGGATTGTACCAGACGGCGGAAGCGTCATCCGCCACGGCCGTGAAGGCGTCGGCCATGCCGACCGCCCGAACCGACTGATCGGGCAGCTGATAACCGCTGCAAAATGCCTGAATCGGCGTCATCAACAACAGCCACAACAACATTCGTCTTATCATGTTATCTCCCTCTCCGGTGCGAATGCGCATGGTTGCCAATGCCGGGTTAAGGCCTGGCGCTGATGTTAAACAGCCTCTCGTGCTCTTCCAGCGCATAGCGATCGGTCATGCCGGCGATATAGTCCGCAATAATCCGCCCAAGCCGCGCATCACTGAGCGCATTGTTCGCCCTGGCCTCGGCCATCTGACGCTGCTGATGGGTCGGCAACATGCCGGGGTTGTGCAGATAGGCGTCGAATATTTCACGCACCACCCGCTCCGCCTTATCGGCCATGCGCGCAACCCGGTAGTGCCTGTACATATGCTGATAGAGAAATTTCTTCAGCGCCCCGTTCATCACGGCGGCCGGACGGGAAAAACCGACCAGCGATTTTTTCGCCGCGCGCACATCCTCGAAACGCACCACGCCAGCCGCTCTGATACGCCGACCGGTCTCTTCAATAACATCCACAATCAGAAAGTTGATCATCTGCCGCACCGTTTCATTCACTTTCAGGCGCTCGGGGACATGCGGAAAATCTTGCTCGGCGCGGCTATAGAAGCGATCGAACAGCTCCAGCTGACGCAGATCGGCGATCGCCAGCATGCCGGCCCTGCAGCCATCATCGATATCGTGATTATTGTAAGCGATCTCATCGGCCAGATTGCCGATCTGCGCCTCCAGCGGCGGCTGCTCATGCAGATTGAAACGAGCCAGATCACGATTGGACGGGGTGTCGTAGGCGGAGTGATGCTTGACGATGCCTTCGCGGGTTTCATAGCTGAGGTTCAGACCGGGAAACGCCGCATATTTATGCTCCAGTTTCTCAACAATGCGCAGCGACTGGCGATTATGCTCGAAACCGCCGAACGGCTGCATCACCGCATTGAGCGCATCCTGACCGGAGTGGCCGAACGGCGTGTGGCCCAGATCGTGCGCCAGCGCCACCGCTTCAGCCAGATCCTCATGCAGCCGCATGGAGCGGCAGATCGAACGGGCGATCTGGGCCACCTCGATCGAGTGGGTCAGACGGGTGCGGTAGTGATCGCCCTCATGGTTGACAAAAACCTGGGTTTTATACTCCAGCCGGCGAAAAGCCGTGGAGTGAATGATGCGATCGCGGTCGCGCTGATAGGGATTTCTATGTTCAGACTCCGGCTCTGCATGCGCCCGTCCACGCGAGCAGGCGGTGCGGCAGGCGTAGCTCGCCAGCGTCGATTCATAGCCGTTTTCAGCCATGCACCGAGTCCATCATGGCCAACGCCTCCAGCGCAGCGACTCTCGGCTCCGGCGCTTGCAGAATCGGACGCCCCACCACCAGATAATCGGAACCGTCGGCAATCGCAGCGGCCGGATCGGCGACGCGCTGCTGATCCTGCAGATCCTGATCGCCCCAGCGAATGCCGGGCGTCACGGTCAGGAAATCGCCGCCGCAAGCCTGCTTGATCGCCGCCGCCTCATGCACGCTGCAGACAACGCCGTGCAGCCCGGCATCCTGCGCCATGTGCGCCCGCTCTAACGCCACCGCCCGCGCCTGCTCCGCCGGCATCGGATCGCTGGTCAGCACGGTAACGGCGATCAATTTCATCTGCGGAAACGCTGCGGCGGCTCCGGCTGCAGCCGTCAACATCTGTGCGCCGCCGCCGGCATGCACATTCACCATCTCAACCCCCAGCGCGCCGGCGCTTTCCACCGCCTGCGCCACCGTATTGGGAATATCGTGAAATTTCAGATCGAGAAATACGCGGTGCTGTTGCCTGATCGACGCCACCAGTTGCGGCCCTTCCGCCACAAACAGGCGCAAACCAATCTTGAACCAGCCCACTGCATCGCCAAGTTTGTCGCGCAGCGCCAACGCATCGGCAGCCTGCGGCACATCCAATGCCACCATCAAACGGTTTTTCATCACCACTCCCTATCCCCGTATTTCCAAAATCCCACACAAAACTGAGTCTCAAAGGCGCACATGAACAAAACTGACAGACTACGCCACCTCATCCTGTTTCGGATGCAAGCTACCCCAGCTGTGGCACTGGGGACATTGCCAGCGCATCTCCACCACCTCCACGCCGCACTTCTCGCAGGCGTAATTACGCGCTGTCTTGCGCCATTTTCGTGCGAAGCGGGCATGCGGATCGTCCTCATCGCCCAGAATGGCATGCAGACGCAGCGACTGACGCAGCGACTGCGGCGTGAAGCCCGCCGCATCGCAAATCTCGCGCGCCGCACTGATATCCTGCTGCCGGGCCACTGCCTCGATCCAGCCCAGCATCAACTCGGCATCATGGCTCTGCTGCCAGAATTCGAGCAGCAACGCGCTGCCAGCTTGAGTATAAAATGAGGCATGCCGAAGCAGCATCGGAATCACCAGCGGAAAGTGTTCACGGGCCTGCTGCCACAAACTGCGGATACCGGCTTGCGCCGCATCACTTTGATCATCCTGCAGGGCCAGCTCAATCTCCACCAGACGCGCCGGCGCGCAGCCCTCATCCAGCTCCAGCGCCCGGGCCGCATATTCGCCGGCCTGCTCACTGTCGCCCTGCCGATAGCATTGGCGGGCCATCTCTGAAAACAGGTAGGCCCGATGCGAGCCATAAGATGTGTTGCGAACCCGCTCCAGACGCGACAGCAGCGCTTCCGCCGCCAGCCATTCGCTGCTCTGCTCACGGATTCGTAAGCTGGCTTCCAGCGCGCCGGCATGATCGGACTGAATATCCAGCGCCTTCTGATATTGATAAAGCGCCCGATCCAGCAAGCCGCCGGTCTGAAAATCGGTCGCCAGCGCCAGATGCGCCTGCAGATGCATCGCTTTGGGCAGATCGGGGCGGGCCAGCAGATTCTGGTGAATACGCACGGCGCGACCGATTTCACCCTTGGCGCGAAACATTTCCCCCAGCGCCATATAGACATCGGCGGCTTCCGAACGCAGCCGCGCCACCTGCACCATCTCTTTCAGGGCCAGATCGGGCTCGTCGCAGAGCAGATAGTTGATACCGCGCAACAGCGGCGAAATTCGTGCATCTTCCTCCGCTTGCTGCTCTTCTTCGCGCTGTACCGGCCGCAACACCAGCGCCACCAGCACCACCAGTGCGATGGCGGTAATGGCCAGCAGAATGGTGTTCATACGTCGTCCTGCAACGGGATATTTCTCAGATTATCCACTTCCATTTGCAACCGTTCATGCTCGCTGCGCAGCCAGGCGATCTCCTGTTTATGCTTGCGCCTGGAAAAGCTCAGCGCCAGCACGCCGCCGGCGAAACCGAGGAAAAAGGAGATGAATACAGGCACATAGATGGGAATTTCGGCGCTGCTCACGCCCAGAAAGTGAATCCGGACAGGTAGCAGATTGGCCATGGCGAACATGGTGGCGAACGATGTCAGCACAATGACCAACAGGACGTTGATCCAGTTGACTGAATTGAGCCCGTACATGTTTTTGTTCATGCGATCAGGCGTGATTGTCCACCCGCTCACGCAGCTCCTTGCCGGGCTTGAAATGGGGAACAGTTTTGGCGGGCACCATCACCGATGCGCCGGTTTTCGGGTTTCTCCCCACCCGCGCCTGACGCGCCCTGGTGGTAAAGCTTCCGAAGCCGCGCAGCTCAACGTGGTCGCCGGCTGCCAGCGCATCGCCAATCACCGACAAAATCGTATTCACCACCACTTCGGCTTCACGTCTTGTCACGCCCTGCTGCTGTTCTGCTATGATCTCAACCAATTCCGATTTTGTCATCATCTCCTCCTGCACACCCGATCATAGACCATCGCTGAACAGGAAACAAATGCATGCGATCAGCTGGCGGCCCGCGCCCTGCTCCGCTCAGAGCAGGGCGAACATCGTCAGGCTTTCTTACTCGCCTGTTTTTTCGGCGCCATTCGATCCAGCAGTTTACGCTGCAACTCGATCGCCAGCGCCGAAGGCGTCGTATCTTCAGCGCTCTGGCGCGAATAGTTG
>JALUYG010000374.1 GCA_027013105.1 Mariprofundus sp. | reverse complement strand
GTATTTCGAGGATGTGCCGCTGATTGCATGGGAGTTCTATATCGGCGGTTATCAACCGGCGCAAAAATGGCTCAAAGATCGAACCGGGCGTAAATTGTCGTTCGATGATATTGTGCACTATCAGAAAATCATTGTCGCCCTGACCGAAACGAATCGCATCATGCAGGAAATTGATCAGGTTGATTGGATGTGATGCGAATGCTGACGCTGATATTCACCCTCATGCGGAGCAGTGATGACATCCAATAAGAGCGAAACATCGTTGCCAGATGGCGGTCAGTTTCTGCTCTATGAGACGGAAGACGGTCGGATCAGGATTGATGTGCGCCTGGCAGATGAAACAGTCTGGCTGACCCAGCAACATATCGCCGAGTTGTTTCAGACAACTGTGCCGAATATCAGCATGCATATTCGTAATGTTTATGTTGAAGGCGAGCTTTCTCCGCAGGCAACTGTTCAGAAATTCTTAACAGTTCGGCGCGAGGGTAATCGCAATGTACAGCGAAACCTTGAATATTATAATCTCGATATGATTATATCCGTGGGTTATCGGGTGAAAAGTCATGTTGCCACCCGGTTTCGCATTTGGGCGACGCAGCAGCTCAGGGAATACATTGTTAAAGGCTTTGTGCTGGATGACGAACGCTTGAAAAACCCGGATCAGCCTTTCGATTACTTCGATGAGCTGACTCGCCGTATTCAGGATATTCGCACCTCGGAGCGGCGGTTTTACCAAAAGATTACAGATATCTACGCCACCAGCATTGACTACGACCCTACGCTGGAAATCAGCATTCAATTTTTCAAAACGGTGCAGAACAAGATGCACTGGGCGATTACAGGTCAGACGGCTGCCGAAATTATTCATGCCCGTGTCGATGCAGATAAGCCCAATATGGGGCTGACAAATTGGCGTGGCGCCAAAGTGCGCAAACAGGATGTGACAGTGGCCAAGAACTATCTGGATGCAGATGAGTTGGCCGCGCTGAATAATCTGGTGGAACAATATCTGATCTTCGCCGAAGGCCAGGCCATGCGCCGTATCCCCATGCATATGGCGGACTGGATTCACAAGCTCGATGCTTTTCTTAACATCAACGATCGCGATATTCTGACCCATGCCGGGAAAATCAGTCACGATATGGCTTGCCAGCTGGCCAGTGAGGCGTATGAGAAATTCAATCGCAAACGAATAGATGAACAGGATCAGGATGTCAGCGATTTTGATCGACTGATTCATCAGTTGCCTAACCCAAAAGAACGGAAATAATGGCGCAGATGGAAAAATCGGTGAAACTGGAAAATATTGAATTCCTGATCAACGGGAATGGCGAAGTTACGCTTGGCAGGTGTGGGCCGGTTCAATGTGCGGCCACAGCCTCAGATGACGATCAGGGATTGGCTATGCTGGTTCGCAGGCCGGGGGAATCACTGATGGAGTTACTGCAACGATTGGATGCGGCAATTGAAGATGCTTACGAGCGAGATATCTACGCAGATGAGATTAACGGATAGTAATGAATATTTCAACAAAATCCGACACAAAAGTTGAACCTTCTGAAGAGGGCCAGGTGATGCTTGATTCACTGAAAACAGCAGTCGCGCATGCGCTTGAAAAAAACGACGGCTGGGTCAGTACGCGGTCGCCTGGAAAAACGGCAGGCCTGTCAGGATTGGTGGCGATGCAGGTGAGGCGGACGCCAACAGTCCGGTTTAATTACGCCGGTGAGCCGCCCCTGGCAATCACGGCAGCGCCGAGCAGGCCGGCGTTGTCGTCGAGCCGGGAGCGCAGCACTTCGACTCTGCCTTTTTGCGGCGAGATCAGGTTGTTGTCCAGTTCGCGTTTCAGCGGCGGATAGAGGATATCCCAGCCGCCGCTTAAGCCGCCGCTGATGGTGATGGTGGTGACATCCAGCAACTTCACCGCCTCGGCGATGGCCATGCCGAGATACATGCCGGCTTCATTGGTGATGGTCACGGCGCATGAATGGCCTTCTCTGGCCTGCTCGAAAATGGTTTTCGCATCGGGCACGGCGCAATCGCAGATTTCCTGAAAGCGTTTCATCAGTGCGGTGGCGGAGGCGTAGGCTTCAACGCAGCCGTAATTGCCGCAGCCGCACAGACGGCCATCATGGTGTTCAATGCAGAGGTGGCCGAACTCCATGGCCATGCCGTGTTCGCCGGAGTAGGGGATGTTGTTGAGAATCAGGCCGCTGCCGACGCCGGTGCCGAGGGTGATGTGCAGCAGGTTGGCGCGCCCTTGTCCCGAGCCGAATTTCTGTTCGCCGATGGCAGCGCAGAGGGCGTCATTTTCAACACGGACGTTCATACCCAGCGCATCTGCGAGTCGGTCGGCCAGAGCGAAATTCTGTAGCAGCGGCAGATTGGGCGAACTGGCCAGCAGACCGTTATGGCGCTGGAAAAAGCCGGGAAACCCCATGCCCAGCCTGTCCACGCCGTGTTCATGCGCAAACGGCCGGATAGCTTCGGTTAATGTTTTGATCACATGCGTTTCCGCCGTGGCCTGCGACTGCTCAGCATGGCGACTCAACTCGGCCTGCAGGCGCGTTTCCGCCACAATCAGCCCTTCTGCGTCAACGATGGCCAGGCGAATATTGGTGCCGCCGATATCGGCGGCAAGTACGTTGCTCATTGCTCCAGTTGTTGTTGGTACAATGTCACATAATCGTTGGCCGAGGCTTGCCATGACGAATTGCGTTTCAGGGCGCGGTTGCGGATGGCCGACCACCTGCGGGGCTGACGATAGAGAGCAATGGCCGCTTCGACTGCCAGATCAAAGTCCAGCGGGCTCTCCTTGCTAAAGTGAAAGCCGGTGGAAGCAGCTGGGTCGGTTGCATGGTCGATCACCGTATCTCTGAGACCTCCTGTGGCGCGCACCACAGGCACCGTGCCGTAGCGCATGGCCATGAGCTGACCCAGTCCGCAGGGTTCAAAGCGGGAGGGCATCAGGAAAATGTCGCCGCCGGCATAGATCCGGCGCGCCAGTGCTTCATTAAATCCGCGCCAGAAATAGATACTGTCAGGATGGTTGTCGGCCAGCTTGCGCAGCATCATTTCGCAATGCGCATCGCCGGAACCCAGTACGATCAGCTGGTAGCCCCGATCGCTCCAGTATCTGGCATTTTCCAGCAGCAGATCGATGCCTTTCTGTTCCGCCAGGCGCGAAATAAGCACCATCAGCGGCGTATCGGCGGACACCGCCAGTCCGCACTGCTGCTGCAGCGCCGCTTTGCATTTTTTCTTGCCGGCAATCTTGCCGGGGCCGAAGTTGGCGGCGATATGCGTATCGGTGAGCGGATCCCACTGCTCAATATTCAGGCCATTGACTATGCCGCTGAGTTTATCGCTGTGATCGTGCAGAAAGCCATCCAGATGGCAGCCGTATTGCGGCGTCAGAATCTCTTCGGCGTAGGAGGGGCTGACTGTGGTGATGGCATGCGCCGATGCAATGCCCGCCTTCATGCAGTTGATCTGACCAAAAAATTCATAGTCGCCGGGGTGGAAGTGGTGACTGGGGATGCCGAGCCTGTGAATCCAGTCAGAGCCAAAGACGCCCTGATAGGCGAGATTATGAATGGTGTAGATGCAGCGCGCGCGCGCGATGGATGGATAATGCTGATATTGCGTCGCCAGCAGCAGCGGGATCATGCCGGTCTGCCAGTCGTGGCAGTGGATAATATCCACATCGCCGCTCAGCTGAGCGGCGGCTTCCAGGGCGACACGATCAAAGAGCAGAAAGCGCAGCAGGTTGTCGTCATAGGCGCCGCCGGTCGGCCCGTAAATACCTTCGCGATCAAACAGATCATCCTGCTCCACCAGCAGATAGTGCAAGCCGTCCACCACGGCCTCATGCAGCGGGCAGTGGCGCTGAACGCCATCCGCCCACATTTCGATATGGCGATGCAACGGCGCGGTCGCAACGCCGGATGCAGCAATATGGCGTCGGTAAAATGGCATAATGACAGTGACGCGATGTCCGAGTTGTTGCAGCGCATGCGGCAGCGAACCGGTGACATCGGCCAGACCGCCGGTTTTGGCCAGTGGCGACGCTTCTGATGCAACAAATACAATATTGAGTTCAGCCATGGTTCTCCCCTTATTCCATCATGCGCAACGCTAGCACACTCCCATCCATATCTGAAAACCGTATCTGAGAACCGAACCCGACAAAAATCGGCGCTGACGACGTTGAATGTTCTCGCGCATGCCGGTATCCTGTGCATTACAAAATATCACGATCACAGGGGAGGGGAGCGTGTCCGATCTGACGCAGTTGAGTGAGTGGAAAAAACTGGCCGAGCATGCCAAAGCCATGAAACAGGTGCATATGCGGGATCTGTTCGCCAATGATCCGGAACGATTCAACCGTAACTCTATTCAGGTTGGCGATATGCTGCTGGATTATTCCAAAAATATTATCACCGAAGAGACCAAGCAACTGCTGTTCGATCTGGCCCGTGCGCGTGATGTCTCCGGCTGGACGGCTCGACTGCTCAATGGTGAAAAAATCAACAATACGGAGCATCGCGCGGTGCTGCATACGGCGCTGCGCAATCGCTCCAATCGTCCTGTGCTGGTGGATGGCAGGGATGTGATGCCGGATGTGAACCGGGTGCTGGCGCAGATGCGCGAGTTTACCGAGGCGGTGCGAAGCGGCGCATGGAAAGGCAGCACCGGCAAACCGATTACCGACATTGTCAATATCGGCATCGGCGGTTCCGATCTCGGACCGGTGATGGTCACCGAGGCGCTAACCCCGTACGGACGCGACAAATTGCATATGCATTTTGTCTCCAACGTGGATGGCACGCATATGGTCGAAACGCTGCGCCATCTGCATCGGGAAACGACGCTGTTTGTGATCGTATCCAAAACTTTTACCACGCAGGAGACCATCACCAATGCGCGCACGGCGCGCGACTGGTTCCTCACCCGCGGCGGCACCAAAACTGCAGTGGCCAAACATTTCGTCGCCGTATCCACCAATGCCCGCGCTGTCTCCGCCTTTGGGATCGATCCGGCCAATATGTTCGAGTTCTGGGACTGGGTGGGCGGTCGCTATTCGCTCTGGAGCGCCGTGGGGCTGTCGATTGCGCTCTATATCGGCATGGATCATTTCGAGGATTTGCTGGCTGGCGCGCATGCGATGGATGAGCATTTCCGCACCGCGCCGCTGGAAGAAAATGCGCCGGTGATTCTGGCCATGCTGGGGATTTGGTATAACAACTTTTTTGGCGCCGACTCGCATGCGTTGCTGCCGTATGATCAGTATATGCACCGATTTCCGGCCTATTTCCAGCAGGGCGATATGGAGAGTAATGGTAAATCCGTCACCCATGCGGGCAAACCTGTCGATTATTCGACCGGGCCGATCATCTGGGGCGAGCCGGGCACCAACGGGCAGCACGCCTTTTATCAGTTGATTCATCAGGGAACCAAGCTGGTGCCGTGCGATTTTCTGGCGCCGGTGGAGACCAAAAACCCGGTAGGGCGTCACCATCCGATGTTGCTATCCAACTTCTTCGCCCAGACCGAAGCGCTG